>NZ_JBEZNQ010000005.1:33797-181447 GCF_040653315.1 Streptomyces sp. NPDC047981
CCTCTTCGGCCTTGCGCTTCTCCTCGGCTTCGGCTTCGGCGCGGGCGGCCTCTTCGGCCTTGCGCTTCTCCTCGGCTTCGGCTTCGGCGCGGGCGGCCTCTTCGGCCTTGCGCTTCTCCTCGGCTTCGGCTTCGGCGCGGGCGGCTTCCTCGGCCTTGCGCTTCTCCTCGGCCTCCGGATCGATGGAGGGGACAGGGGCCGGGGCAGTAGGAGGAGGAACCGCTGCGCCACCCCCTGCGAAGGTGGCCGGTACGGCGCCTGCAGGCGCCGTACCGGCAGACTGGCTTCCGGCCGCAGCCACGCGGGATCCGCGGCGCCGTCCCAGCCCGGCAACCTGGGGCTTCGGCGGGGTCACCGGACCGTTCGTGTAGGTCTCGGTCATGCGGCCAGGGCCTCCTCCTGCTCTACCTGAACCACGCGCTCAACGATCTCGACGACCAGATCTTCGTAGTCGCGGCCCACCTCTTCAGCACGTTCCGTGGGGAGCACGGTTCCGTTCTGGCCGCGCTTCTTCTCCCACCACTTGATGCCGTCGGACGCTTCGGCGACCTCGTACGCCAACTGGCCCCTGTCCCGGCAGTTGACCGCGACCCCCTCTGCGTCTCGGATGACCGCCTGGAAGACGGGAGCATCCGAGCCGGCCTCAGCCAGCAGCGTCTGGATCCGCTCCCGTGCTTGGACCCACAGGCCGACCGGTCGCTTCTCCTTCGTCTTCTTGTCGGTGTAGTACCGGTGGGCGAACCCGAAGAGAACCGCGCCCAAGAGTTCCAGATCGGGGTTGAGATGGGCGGTCTCTTCGAAGCGGTGTGATACGCCACCGAGTCCGTCGATTGACGAGGTGTCGCCCGTCGAGACCGGGGCCAGCACCCACCTGGCCGCGCACAGTGCAAGGAGCTGGGGCTCTTTGGTGACCGGCGGGCAGTCGATCACGATCCAGGCGTACTCGCGGGACAGCTTGGCGAGCATCACGGCCAGGCTCAGGTTGGCTGCCTGGCCGTGCTTGCTCTGCATGGTGACCATCTGGAACGGGATCTGCTCCAGCTGCTTGCCGCTCGGGACCACGTCGAGGTGGGGGCGTACATCGCGAATGATCTTGGGCAGGTCGCCGAACTGGAGGGCGATGGCGAGGGACTTGCCGTCGTCGTTCAGCGCGTGGCCCTTGATGCCGAGGTCGTGAAGCGTGTTGCCCTGGGCATCGACTTCGATGAGCAGGACACGGCCGGCCTCCTGGCCCTCCGCCGCCTTCGCGGCCTCTCCTTCGGCGAGAAGGCCGGCCGTGTGCGACGCGATGCTCGTCTTGCCCTGGCCGCCCTTGCCGTTGAACACGGCGATGACCCGTGTCAGGAAGGGGCGGAGCGACTCCACGAACCGATTCAGCACGTCGGGGGACGTCGAGGGCGTGAACGGCTCAAGTGAGAAGTCGGGAAGCGTGAGTTCATCGACGGTCATCAGTGCGGGTTCCCCTCCGAGCGATCGACGGGCGCCGTGTGGCGTCCGATGGTGGACTCCGACCTGGGTCAACGAGCAGTTCGCGCCCCTGGTGTAGAGACGGGACGGCAGCTTACCCGAGGGTCTGGCTGCTGAGCGGCTCCCACCCCGTGGCCTACCTGGGTTCGTTCAGGCGTCCATGTGTCAGACCGCATGGACGATTGCCAGGTGGTTCTTTCGCTGAGTCTCGTGATGGGTCTGTCGTTGATTCCCACAGTTGGCTGGTCACCTGTTGGTTCAGCAGGTCTACAGGCGAGTCTCTGGGGCGTCCGTCAGATCGATCCAATAGTGAACCTTTCGACTGCCCGGTGATTCGGACTATGCCTAGTTTGATCGGGTGTTCGTAATTGGGGCCGTCAGAGGGGCTGCTAGTCGGGTCTCCAGTGGGTTCTGATAGTTGGGTGCACCTGAGGTCGAACTATCGGACTCGGTATAGGCCGGGAGCTAGATCGTGAGTGCAGTCGTATCACTAGCCGAAGGCAAAGGCTATGTGCAGCCTGTTTCTACAGTCGTATCACTGGTCAAGGGGAGGAGCTTTGTGCAGCCTGTTTCATGGAGCTGATGAAGGTGCTATCTGAAGGCGCGTTGAAGGGGTGTTGCATAGGTCGAAGGGAAGTCGTACTGGTCGACCTGTACATAGACCTATGTAGGAAGCGTGCTTCACCCTGACGTAAAGGCCAACCTAAGGACTGCAAGAGCACTGCTAGTGAGGCTGGGTGAGAGACTTGCAGAGGTCTGCGATAGCGACTAGGCAAGAGACTTATCTAGCTCTGTGACCTGCATAGATGCTCTTGGTGTGGTTGCTTCAACCTTCGTGAGATTGGAGATCAATTCCTCTTGATGGCGGTCGATGATGCAAGAGGTCAGTCCGTGCTTGTGGGAAAAAAGACCCCAAGTGGCGTGTTGGAAATTGGCGACCTCTTCCTGGAACCAAGGGAGGTGCTGAGGGGTGAATCGGTCGGTTGGCTGAGCGTTCCGATGTGCTTCTGGGGCGCCTTCTAGTTCGGCAACAGTTGCTCATCAGGATCGCGAAACCTGTGGTGGTCAGATCTTCTGGTGGGGGTGTGACAGTGGAGAAGGCTGGCTTGTGGAGGCTTGATACTCAAAGGTTCCGCGCGTCATTGAGTGCCGATTCGGCTTCCTTGGTGCGGGCAGCAGGCACGCCTTGTGTGGCTGCGAACAGCTTGATTTCGGTTGCCGCGAGGCTGATGTAGGCGATCAGTCCTTGCTGTGCTGTAGGAGTTGGAGACTCCTCTTCGAGGATCTCTTGCGCAGCAGCGAGCCATTCCTCGGCATCCTCGTTCAATGTGAGGTCGTCAATCTGCCGAAGAAGGTTCGATGCGACACCACGTACCTCGTTGAATCGCCTCGCGACGGCGAGTTGGGCGCGGCGCTCACGATCGGCTGCCGCGGCCTCCTCGGCAACGGCCTTCCGTCCAGCAGCAGGGGTGCGCCGGCCATCGGGTGCTGCTGCCGATGCGCGAAGCCGATCGAGACGGTTGGATGCGCTGCCCGGGTACTCGACTCCGATCAGGTCGGCGACAGCCTGCCAGGTGAGCCCGCCGCTACGGGCGTCTTCCAGGGCCGCGAGTTCCTCGCGGTCCAGGGCTTCGCGTAGGTGACGGATCAGTGTCAGTCGGAGGCCGGCCTGCTCGCCCCGGCGCTTGTTCTCGAAGGTGGCCGACGGGAGAGCGCGGTGGTGAGTCCGCGTGTAGCTGAGGATTCCGATGGAATCCCGGTCATCTGGCCACAGGGCGAGGCTCTGATCGTCTGCATCGACGTGCATCTGGTAGAGCTGCTGGCGGAGTTTCCGCAGGTCAGCGCTCTGTGGGCGAAGGGGGCGTCCTTTGGGCACGGGGTGATGATGCCACCCGACCTGGCTCTTTGTCAGTCTGACAAAGAGGGGATACTTCCCCTCAAAAGGGTCTGATCCGAAGAGAGGGAGCCGGTCGCAGGGATGCCCGTGGAAACCACGACAGGATAGAGAGAGGTTGTACACGGACCGGACCGGAGACTTGCCTGGTCGCGTCCTGTGGATCGACTGGGGCGAGGGGCACCGCACCCCTCAGCCCGCGGTGCCCGCACGTACTGCTTGGGGTCAGAGGATGCTCCAGCCGAGGAGCTGGTCTTGGCGGCGAAGCCCATCCACCCGTCGTTGGACCTCTTCAAGACTGCTCGGGGCGTGGTGGACCTTTCGCGCGTTCGTCGTGATCATGCGCAGCTCGCGGATCGCCGCCAGGGTGCGGTATCCGGGCCAGCGCGTGACGTCCCACCCGTACGCGTCGGCGAAGGCCCCGTAGTGCTGCTCTCCGTGACCGAAACGTCGGCAGTGAACCTCTACGGTGATCAGGTCCCACTCCGGCTGTCCGAGCGCCACCGTGTCCCAGTCGCACAGCACCGCCTTGCCGTCGCCCACATGCAGGGCATTGCGGTGCTGAGGGTCTCCCTGGATCACTCCCTGTGGGAGTTCGAACTCAACGGCGTTCAGATCGGACTCGAGTTGCGCGGCGTGCTCGCCCAAGAACGACAGCGTCTCCGAGGGCAGACAGGTGATCGCGGAGAGAGACCGGCGGATCGCTGCGAGGTTGTCGTGGACGGGCAGGGAAACGGGTGGAGTCGGCAGCGTGTGGAGTGCGTACAGAGGCTTGGCCAGCTGGGCTGCGGCAAGGGGTTGAGCTGGCTGGGGCAGGTACTGCCAGAAGGTGATGGCGTGCTGGTCGATGACGACGGGCTGGTCGACGGGGTGCAGGGGAACCGTGGGGAAGCCGGCGGCCATGAGCCACCGAACGAACTGGACGGTGCGTGCCACGTCATCGACGCGTGACCCGCGTCGGGCGATCTTGACGACGACCTGCTCCTTCTCCAGGAGAATGACCGCGTTCGTGTGCCCGCGGAGCAGGCGGGCGTCGGAGGAGTCGAGGCCGACGGCCGTACACCCTCGCTCCAGAACCTGGTACATCTCGGACTCGTCGTACCCGCCGGGGGCCGGCGCAGCTTGTGTCATGGGGTCCAGGCTCGCCGACGTGTACGGCCGCTGTCACATCTGTCCGGGAGGAAGCGCGAGGATCTCGCGCAACTCGCGCGCTGCGCGACCTGACTCCGCGCCCGGCGGCAGCGCCCCGATGACCTCTCGTGCCCGCTCTTCCACGATTGGCGTGCGGTGCTCTGGAACGATCCGTAGGAAGGTACTGGCTGCCAACTGGCATGCCTCGGTCGGGCTGCCGTCGTGTGCAAGGCAGAGGGCCGACTCGAGACTGAGCAGCGCCGGATCGATGCCGGTCTTCGAGGGGTAGAGGCGGAGGGCCGCCTCCTGGACGCGACGCGCCTGGCTCGTTTTGCCGAGGGCCGTCAGGGTGCCGCTCTCGTAGAGCCTGAATCGCCGTTCGGGGAAGCCGAAGGCATCGTTGTCGGCCGGGCCTCCGGCTCCGCTCTGCTCGAACACGGCGGTGGCGATCCGGAGTGCTGCCTCGGCTCCTTCTGTATCTCCCAGCTTGGCGAGTGCGCGTGCTTCGGCCGCCGAGGCGAAGGCGGCCGTCGCGCTGGCACGTCCGCGGCTGATGATCCGGGCCTGCCGGGTCAGGGCGACCGCCTCCTCCAAGGGGCCGTAGTAGAACGGGAGCATCGCAGCTTGCGCCCGCACCCGGGCGCGGAGTTCCGTGTTGCCGCTGTCGTCCGCGGCGTTCCGCGCCGTGGCGTACCAGGACCGGGACCGGTACAGGTGCCCGAGCTTCATGAGGGCGTCGGCGATCAAGGTGGCAAGCATGGCGGTCAGCTCGGACAGCCGGACCTGGACGGCGGCCGGCTGCCGTTGCGCCGCGAGGTCCTCGACCTCCGCGAGCTGGTCCAGGAGTACCTTGATCATGGGCGCCGGAGCTGTGTATACGTACTGCTCTCGCGTCCAGAGCACCTGCTCATCGAGCATGTCGAGCTGGGTCGAGCTGACTGTTCCGGCCGCCAGGGTCCGGTCCACTGAGCGTCGGGCGGCGTCGACTTGCTGTTCCAACGCGTCGACGGTGAAGGGCGCCCGCACAGCGTTGGGCGAGGGCAGTAGGCGCCCCGTCATGGCCAGGGCGGATGACCGCGACGGCACGGCAGCCTCCGCGCTCGTGAACCCCAGATCCTCGGGTGCGCAGTGGCCGTAGAACTCGCACAGGAGCCCGAGCGTTGCCGGGCGCGGTTGGCGGCCCTTCTCCCAGTGCCCTAGCTGGTCGCCGTCCACCCGCGGGGCGTCGACACGTCCGGCGCTGACTTCGTTCAAGCCCTGGGCTGCCTCCTGCAGCGTCAGCCCGCGGGCGAGGCGCTGGGCTCGTAGGAGAGATACCGCGCAGTGGGTATGGATGACGTGGGCGATCTCGCCGGGTGACGCACCCCGCCGAGTGGCCTCTTGTCGTAACCGCTTGGCACAGGACGGGCCGTGCGGCGTGCGGTCCATCAGCACCTCCTCAGCCCGGATCGATTCTCGAAATCGTAGTGACGAGCCATCGACTCTGCGTCAAAACAGTGACTTCTTCACAGATCAGTGACCAGATCAGTTACTTCAGGTAGCCGGGGTCACTGATCAGTCAACCGTCGCGGTTGCCCGGCGCCAGCCTCAGGCGAATCCTGCTGATCTCGGAAGCCCGACAAGCCGTCCGCTGGCCGGAGGACCTGACGCCCCGGCAGGCGGACTCACGGCGGGTGCCACCTCGTCATGCGGCCTCGGAGCCGATGGCGGGTGGCGCCCGCCTACCAGAACCGGGAGGTGGGCGCGTTGACATCCTTGAAGAGCGGGGAATTCCTGGCGGTGCTGGCATACGGCGATGGGATTGAGCGAGTCGCCGTCGAGATCGAGAGCCGGGAAAGCAACGTGGGTCAGGCCCGCCGCTTCGTTCGGCGCCAGCTCCTGCTCTGGGGTCTGCCCGAGGATGACGACCTCGTCGATCGAGTGCTGCTGGTCATCAGCGAGCTGGTCACCAACGCAGTCGTGCACGGTCGAACTCGACCGCCGGAGGAGATCGAGTCCGTGGGGGTCACGCTCGTCTTCAAGCGGGGCTTCGCCCTCGGGGTCATGGTGACGGACAACTCCGGCGACATCCCGAAGGTGAAGATCCGCCCGTCCCCCTTTGCCGACTGCGGGCGCGGTCTGGTCCTCGTCAACGCAGAGTCCGACGGCTGGACCGCGGCCCCTCGCAGCGGCCAGCAGGGTGTCAGCGGGAAGGCGGTGTGGGCCTTCTTCCAGTGCCCGCAGCCGGCTGCCCTGCCCGAGCTGATGCCCCAGCCGGCGTGACCGGGAGCGGACATGGATTCGAGTGCTCACAGGAGAGTGCATGATCGTCGCCTTAGGCGGCCGACCCTTCACCGGCAAGTCCACCCTCGCCCGCGCCTTGGCGGAAGCCTTGCCGGGGATCTTGCTCGACACGGCTGCGCTGCGGAAGGTCCTCTTCCCCAACCTGGTCGCGGCTCCTCCGGAACTGAACGACTGGTTGTACGAAGGAGTACTGAAGGCGGCGTCGTGGAACCTCGACACGGCACCAGGGACGGTCATCGTGCTCGACGGACGCCCCCTCACCCGGAACCGGGACGTTCTGTCTCTGCGCCGATTCGCTTCGAGCCTTGGCCACGTGCTGCACATCGTCGAGTGCGTATGTCCCGACGAGGTGGCGTCGGCGAGGGCCAGGTCGGCAGCAGCCGGTGTTCCGGATCCGCTGCCCAGACCGAAGGATGCCGGCACGGATCCCATCCCGGAGCCGAAGGTCGTGGTGGATACCTGCCAGCCGCTGGAGCGGTGCGTGTCGACCGCCCTCGGCGCTGTGTCCAGCCCGTCGAGGAGCGGGATGGAGTCCACTTTCTCGGAGTCCACGCACCCGACATGACCAGGCCTTTGACAGCTGCTCACAGCTGTGAGCAAACGTCCATTTCGAACCGCTTACAGTCGTCGTCCTCTCAGGGCGCCGCTGGTATGGACTGCCGACGATGTTCCGCACGAAATAGGGCGAGGCGATGGGACTGACGGCGGACGCAGCGATTCTGCTGGTGGTCGCCGTGGGCGGGATGGGCGTTCTGGTGATCATCGGGCCGCGGTGGGAGCGAACACGGCCCGACGAACCAGAGCACGACGCAGAGGCAGGCGAGAAATGATCAACGACCACCCTCCGGCCCGACGGGCGGACGATCCCCGGCTCCAACACGCGGAGCGGGCAACCAACGACGGGCACGAGACTGGGTCGCTTCTCCGGCGGATCGAAGTCTGTGACGCGGTCGTACCCGACACGGCCGACGCGCTCGACAGGTTCTTCCTCACCGGCCGCAGGTCGGCTGTTTGAGAAGCGGGGCCGGACGGCGGCCCAGCAGCCAGAGTTCACGACCAAGGGAGAGGCATGAGCACCGCCAGTAGCAGAGTGCGCTTCGTGAGCGTAAAGCCCGCCTTGCTCCGGGCCGTCTGCCACCCGAGCGCGCGCCTTGCCCTGCCGCCGGTCCCCTCCGCGAGCGGCACACCGGACGAGGCCCACGCTTGGATCCAGCAGGCGTGGGCGCTGCCGGAGGTCCGGGACATGGTCCAGCACGCCAGCCCCGACTTGGCCCGGAGCCTCGACGCTCTCACCGCACAGGGTGAGGTCGATCCGGGTCGGATCCGCGGCATGCTGCTGTCGCTGGCGGCCTACTGCCAGCGCGCTGTGACCCGCCCGGTGCCGTTCGGGCTGTTCGCCGGAGTGCTGGAGGCCAGTTTCGGCACCGCGACGGTGGTCCAGTGGGGCGAGGAGCACCAGGCCGTGGCACGGGCGGGCTCGCAGTGGCTCACGGACATCGTTAGCCAGTTGGAAGCGATGCCGCGCGTTCGCGAGCGGCTGTGGCTGGTGGCGTCGAATGTGGCCGCGCCCCGCGGCGGCCGGCTCGTCGTCCCGTGGCAGCAGCGGCGTTTGGACGCGAAGGGGACCGAGGTGCACGAGGTCTCGCTGCGTCTGGAGCCGGAAGTGCGGGTGCTGACCGACCTCGCCGCTTCCCCCGTCCCGTACAACGAGCTGCTTCACAAGATCTGGGCCGACTTCCCCGAGCACTTCGAACCGGCCGTGAGGGCACTGCTGGACGAGCTGGTCGCCCAGCGCGTGCTGATCACCTCTCTGCAGCCACCGGCTACGGACATCGACGGACTGGGCTACGTGCTCCGCGAACTCGCCCGCGTGGGTGCTGACCGCCTCCCCGAGGCCGCCGAACTTGTGAGCGCGCTGGGCGACATCCACCGGCTCATGGCCACCCACAACCGGACAGCCGGCCGGGCTCAGGCTTCCCTCCGAGCCCAGGTCCGGGAGCGGATGGTCTCGTACGTGCCGGGCGACGACCAGCCTGTCGCGCTCGACGTCCTGGTGGACGGAACGGTCGTACTGCCTCGCGAGGTGGCGCGGGAGGCGGAGACGGCCGCCGAGATGCTCGCCCGGATCAGCCCGGAACCCGACGGGTACGAGGCCTGGACGGGTTACCGCCAGCGGTTCCTGGACCACTACGGCCCCCACGTGCTGGTGCCGCTGCTCGAGCTGACCAGCCCCACCGGGTTAGGGCTGCCCGACGGCTACCACACCACTCCCACGGCCGGCACCGCCTGGCACCGCATGTCCCCTCGCGATTCCGTCCTCTTGGCCACTGCCCAGCACGCGACGCTCACCGGGGAGGACGTCGTCCTTGACGACGAGCTGGTGGAACGGATCGAGGTCGGCGCTCCGGACGCCATGGAACTGCCTCCGCACCTGGAACTCCTCTTCGAGGTCCACAGTCCCTCCCTGAACGCCCTCGCCTCCGGCACCTTCGAGCTCGCCGTCCGCGCCGCCTCGCGGGGGTGGGGCTATCTGAGCGGGGGGCGATTCGCCGCGCTGCTCGCGACTCGACCCTCCAGCCCCCTGCTGGACGAATTGGCCAACCGGCCGACCAGCACAGCCAGCGCGCTGACTGCTCAGCTGTCCTTCCCGGCCCTTTCCCCCTCCGGGGTGCACATCACCCGCACCCCGCAGCTGATGCCCGCCGTCATCCCGCTATCCGAGTACCGGGAACCGGCCGACGACCTGATCGAGCTGTCCGACCTGGCGGTCATGTGCGACGGACAGGCTCTCCACCTCGTCTCCCGCTCCCGCCGGCAGGTCATTGAGGCAGGCACCCCGCACCCGCTCCAGATCGAGTGCCAGACCCCGCCCCTCGTCCGCTTCCTGGACGAACTCGTCCGCGGCCAGGCCGTACGGATGACCGGCCCGGTCGGAACGCTGCGTCCCATGCACTGGGGGGCCGCCCGACACCTGCCGGTCCTGCCCCGGGTCGTCACAGGGCGGAGCGTGCTGAGCCCGGCCATGTGGCGGCTCAACTCCTGGGACCTGCCCGGCCCCCGGGCCTCAACGGCACGGTGGGAGGACACCCTGGCGACCCTCCGTGACCAACGCCGGATCCCCGACCGGGTGCTCGCGGAGCGCTTCGACCAGCGTCTGTCCCTCGACCTCACCCGCCCCGGCGACCTCGCGCTGCTCCGCGAGCAGACATCCGATCACCGCTTCGGCCCCCTCCACCTCGTCGAGGCTCCCTCGTTCGATGCCCACGGCTGGGCCGGGCGCCCGGTCGAGGTGGTCACGCTCCTGCGCGCGGTCGGCCCGGCCCGGCCTGCGCCGGACCTGAGCACGGTCGCCGAGCCCGCCCTCAGGGCGCACACCATCGGCGGCTCGCGGTACGTCCAGGCACGGCTTCACGGACCGGTCCAGGGGCGGAGGGATCTGCTCGCCGACCACCTGCCGGGGCTCTTGGCGGACCTCGGCGACGTGGCGTGGTGGATCCGCTGCCAGGACGGGCTCGCCCCGTACCTGGAGCTGACCGTGCGCGTTGACGACCCGGAGACGACCGGAGCAGCCGCAGGCCACATCGGCGCCTGGGCCGACCCGCTCATGGAGTCTGGTGCGCTGCGCGACCTTATCCTCGTGCCCTACCGCCCGCACCCCGGCCGGTGGGGCGACGGACCGCTGCTGAAGGCCGCGGAGACAGTGATGGCGGCGGACTCCGCCGGCATCGCCCACCAGGCGGCGTCCCGTGGGGCCGGAGCCGACCTCCGAGCGGAGGTGGTCGTCGGGCTTCTCGACATCGTCGAGGGATTCCTCGGAGGCCGGGAAGCCGGACACACCTGGTGGGTCGGCCGGCCGAAGGACAGCACGGGCGGGCGCCTTCCGCGGGACGTCCAGCAGGACATTGGCCGCCTGGTGGAAGCCGGGCCCGGCAGCGCGGCGGCACCGTACTGGGCCGCACGGCGGGATGCGCTCGCCGCCTACGCCGAGCTCGTGCGCGCCGACGACAGCGTCGAGGCCGACCGCGTCCTGGACGAACTCCTCCGCGAACACTGCCTGCGGACGTCCGGGCCGGACCCCGGCTTCGAGGTCATCGCCCGGCGTCTGGCCCGCGCGCACGCCATGACCGCCCTGGCGACGAAGTCGCGTCCCACCAAGGCCCCGCCGCCCTAGGCCCTCTCAAGCTGCTCTCTGCCGATGAACGCGGCGAAGCCGCCCCTCCACCATGCCCACCCGCAACCGCCCGGTTTCTTCCGGGCCCGTAGAGATCGGACACCATGGAAAGCCGCCTCATGTCTCCGCACCCATCCCTGCCTCTCGGGGCAGCGGTTGCCGGTGCGCTGATCCCGACCCCCAGGAACGCTCTGGTGCGGCCCCGGCGAGTGGGACGGATCGAGGAGCACGGCTTCATCGGGAACATGCGGACGGCCGCCTTGGTCGACCGGGACGGCGCCATCGACTGGATGGGCCTGCCCCGCTTCGACTCCCCTGCCCACTTCACGAGCCTGCTCGGGACCGAGACGCACGGGCTGTGGCGCATCGGCCCGGCTGGTGCGGACGGTGCCGCGCCCGCAGCTGCGGACCGGCGGCGCTACCTCGACGGCACGCTCATCTTGGAGTCCACCTGGATCACCCCGACCGGCACGGTTCAGGTTCTCGACTTCATGCCGACCACCGGTGGGGCGCCGCAACTGGTCCGCATCGTGCGCGGCGTCAGCGGCAGGGTGCCGATGCGATCCCTGATGCGGGCGCGCCCCGGGTACGGGATCCGCGTGCCGCTGATCGAGGTCGACGGCCGCCGCGCGAGCGCCGACCTCGGTGACGGCCGGCTCTGGCTCGACACTTCCGCCCCCACTCGTGAGGCCGACGGTGACCTGTCGTCGGAATTCACCGTGTCCGCGGACGAACGCGTCTCCTTCACCCTGTCCTGGGAGCAGGGCCACGACGCCCCGCCGCCGCTGCCGGACGCGACCGCGCTGCAGAAGGCGACCGCGGACTTCTGGAGGGACTGGATCTCCCAGTCCACCTACACCGGGCCCCACCGGGGAGTCGTCGAGCGGTCCCTCATCACGCTCAAGGCCCTCACCTACGCGCTGACCGGCGCCATCGTGGCTGCGCCGACGACGTCGCTGCCCGAAGAGATCGGCGGCGTGCGGAACTGGGACTACACCTTCTGCTGGCTGCGCGACTCCGCCCTCATCGTGGAGATGCTCCTGGCGTGCGGCTTCGTGCAGGAGGCCAAGGACTGGATCGCCTGGCTCCGGGTGGTCATCGGGGGCCGCCCCGAGAACTTGCAGGTCATGTACGGGGTGGGCGGCGAGCGTGACCTGCCCGAGACTGTGCTCGACTGGCTGCCGGGCTTTGAGAACTCGGCTCCGGTCCGGATCGGGAACGGCGCCGTCAAGCAGCTGCAGCTGGACATCTACGGCGAGGTCATCAACACCCTGTACGCGGCGCAGCAGCGCGACCCGAGCCTGACGGCGGTCGTCGCGCCACTGATCACGGACCTGGTGGGCTGCCTGGAGACGTGCTGGGAGGAGCCGGACGAGGGAGTGTGGGAGGTCCGCGGCCCGCGCCGGCAGTTCGTCCACTCCAAGGTCATGGCCTGGGTCGGCTTCGACCGGGCTGTGCGTCTCGTCGACTCCGGGGCCTGTCAGGGCCCGGTGGAGCGGTGGCGGGAGATCCGGGACACGATCCACGAGCAGGTCTGCCGCGACGGGTACGACGAGCAGAGGAACACCTTCACGCAGTCGTACGGGTCGTCGGCGCTGGACGCCTCCCTGCTGCAGCTGGCCATCACCGGCTTCCTGTCCCCGGACGACAAGCGGCTCATCGGCACGATCGAGGCGATCCAGCAGGAGCTGTCCATCAAGGGCGGGTTCCTGCTGCGCTACCGCACCGAAGGCGCGGCGCCGGGTGTCGACGGCCTGCCCGGTGACGAGGGCGCCTTCCTCATCTGCTCGGGGTGGCTGGTCACCGCTCTCGCTCTCATCGGGCGCGTCGACGAGGCCGAGATCCTCCAGGACGGACTGCTGCGGGCCCGCAACGACCTCGGCCTGCTCGCCGAGGAGTGGGATCCCGTCAACGAGCGACAGCTGGGGAACTTCCCGCAAGGCTTCTCCCACGTGTCGATCATCCAGTCCGAGCTGGCCCTGGAGGCCGCGCGGTGTGACCGGGAACTGGTCGGAGCGGGGGCCGCGCGATGAGGGCGGCCTCCCTCCGACCGGCGGGGTTCGCGGCTGCCGGCTCCGGGGCGGTATCGCCCTCGTACGGAGCCTGCCCCGGCCCGCAGGAGATCACCGTCGGCGACCTGTTCCCCCTGAGGGTGGCGGACGAGCCCTTCGCCGCGGTAATCGGGGAGCACTTCGACACCCTGACGATGCCCAGTCGCACCGCGCTGGAAGTCATCAGCCGTTTCGAAGGGTTCCGGCCTCATCCGGTGGGCGCCGCCGTGGCCCGTGCGCTCACCGACGAGTGGGTCCTCATCCTCCCGCCCGGCTCCGGCTACGGCATGCAGTGGAGCTGGCCGGCCGAGCACCGTGACGAGGGCCTCCTCGAGGTCCCGCCGCACACGGCCGGACCGGGCGACGACCTGCGCTGGGCCCGCTTCGGCAACGCGCAGGGACGGGTCTTCAGCGCGCCGTTCCTGCTGATGGCCGCCCTGTGTCCGCCGCCCGCGACCCGCCCTCCGTACTTCGTACCTGCCCGAGACGAGCGCACGCCCGTGGGGATCTGATGAGCACTCTGATAGAAGCCGCAGCGGTTGCCGTGCCGTCGGCGCTGGCCCTGGCGGGCGGAGGCGCGGTCTGGCACTTGCGGGGGACCCTGCGGGCGGAGCGCCGCCGGTCCGACAGGTTGCAGCGGCATGCCGAGAACCTGACCCGGCAGTTGCGGGCCGCCGAGCTGATCCTCGGGCAGGTGGCCGACGAGGTGGTGCCCGCGATCCAGGCGGCCGTCGTGAGGCCTGGCGCCGGACAAGGCGTCGACCTCGCGCTGCCGGATGCCCTGACGGGCACCGTGATCGCCGACCGCGTGCGGTTCGTCGTGGATTCGGTGGCCGCGGCGATGCGGCAGGTGCAGTACGACGCGGAGACCGCCACCGGCGCTCAGGTGTCCAAGGTCAAGCAGGATGCCGAGGCAGCGGCCGCCGAGGCCCAGCGTGCTGCTGAGGAGGCGGCCCAGGCGGCGGTGCGCAGCTTCGCCGCGTCCTTGGTGGTGATCGCGTCGCGGGTGAGCCGGCAGATCAGCGAGGGCGTGCGCCGACACGCGGGCGGCGAGGCGTACGAGACGCTCGTCACCATCGACCGTCTCGTCCAGCAGCTGCTGCTGGTGGCCCAGAACTACGTGATTCTCGGCGGAGGGAAGCTGTCGAGGCGCTGGCCGGCCACCACCTTCACCGACGTGGTCCAGGCGGCGATGGGCCACCTGGAGGGGTTCGAGCGGATCAAGCACGAGGAATCCGATGTCGCCCTGACCAGCCGGGCAGTCGGGCCGGCCGTCCACACGATCGCGGTGCTCCTCGACAACGCGCTCAAGTACTCGCCCTCGTCGGCCTCCGTAGACGTGCGCCTGCTCAACGGGCACCACGGCCTGACGGTGCGCATCGACGACGCCGGGCTGCAGATGAACCGCGAGGCCGTGATGGCCGCCCGCCAGACCCTGAACAGTCAGAAGACCGCGCCGGTCACCCAGCACGGGGCGCACCCGCGCACCGGGTTCGCGGTGGCCGCGGTCCTGGCCCGCGAGTACGGCTTCAGCGTGGACCTGGAGGCCCCCAACACGTACCGGGGCACGAGCGTCCAGATCTTCTTCCCCAGCCACCTGCTCACCCACGCCCCCGAAGAGCAGGCCGCCAGCGCGCAGCCCGCCCCGCCGGTGCCCGCGCCGGAGACCACGTCCACCGGCCTGACCGTCCGCCAGCGCGGCGCGGCCCTCGCACCGCGGCAGCCCGCCGCCGGTGACGAGCACGCCCAGCCGGGCCGACCGAGCGTGGTCGCCGCCTGGGCCGCCGGCACCAGGTGCGCGCGCCCCACCACCCCCGAAGGAGTCTGATGTTCACCGACACGCACGCCAACACGCTCGGATGGCTGCTCGACGAGCGGCTCGCCACGCTCGACGGAGTCCAGTGCGCGGTCCTGCTCAGCACCGACGGCATGCTGCACTCCCGGACGTCCTCCATCGGTCACGACCAGGCCGAGCGGCACGCGGCCATCGCCGCCAGCCTGCGCGGCGCCGCCCGCGCCTACAGCGAGGAGTTCAGCGGCGGCGGGATGCGGCAGCTCCTGCTGGAGCTGAACGCCTACGTCTGCCTGATCACGCAGGCCGGCCCGAACGCGCTCCTGCTCGTGCAGACCAGCGGCCCGGATGTCGACCTCGCCGCGATCGCCCACCAGATGGGCGAGCTCGCGGTGAGTGTCGGCGACCGGATGGCCGTGGAGGCCCGGACGCCGGTACGGGACGCGCAGGCCGCGGGGTGAGCGGGCCGCGGCGGGACCCGGACATGGTGCGGCCCTTCGTACGGACCGGAGGGCGCGACCGCCCCAGCCGTCCGGACGTGCGCCTGGAGTCCTTGGTCCTCGCCGCGACCGGCCCGGCCGGCGGGCTGCGTCTGGACCACCGCCGGGTCCTGGCCCTGGCCCAGGGCGTACGGGGCGGCCTGGCGGTTGCCGAGATCGCCGCCGTCCTTCAGCTCCCGCCGTCCACCGTCCTGATCCTTGTCTGCGACCTGATGGACAGCGGCCACCTGAGCAGCCCCGTCAACGCCCGCGACGACCAGCCCGACATCGACATCCTCAGGGAGGTGCTCCATGGTCTACGAACCAAGGTCTGAGATCCGCCCCACCACCGCGGTGCACTCCGCGAAGATCGTCGTCGCGGGCGGCTTCGGCGTGGGCAAGACCACCTTCGTCGGGTCCGTGTCCGAAGTGCCGCCCCTGCACATGGACGAGCCGCTCACCCAGGCCGGTGCCAAAGTGGACGACCTCGCCGGCGCCCCGGAGAAGAAGACGACCACCGTCGGCGTCGACTTCGGCCGCATCCACATCAGCCCGACCCGGGTGCTGTACCTGTTCGGGACCCCGGGCCAGACCCGGTTCCGGCCGCTGTGGCAGAGCCTGATCGAGGGCGCTCTGGGCGCCCTGGTCCTCGTCGACACGCGCAACCTCGACGCCTCCCACGAGCACCTGGCCCTTCTGGAAGAGCACGCCGTCCCCTACGGCGTGGCGATCAACCGGTTCGACGGCGCCCCCGCATATCCACCCGAGGAGATACGCCAGGCCCTCGCCCTGGACGTGGACACCCCGCTGATCGAATGCGACGCGCGCGTGGGCCGCTCCGGCTACCTGGCCCTGATCGAACTCGTCACTTACCTGACCGTCCGTCACCTCCGCCCCCTGGAGCGCCGCCCGTGACCACCGCCCCACCGCCGCCCCGTATCGCGCTCTACGAGGCCGAGTTCGCCGCCGACCCGCACGCCGCCTACGCTGCGATGCGCCTCGCGTACGGGCCGCTCGTACCCGTCGACCTGGCGCCCGGCGTGCCCGCGACCCTGGTCATCGGCTACGACCAGGCCCGCCGCATCCTCAACGACGAGCTGCGCTTCCCCGCCGACCCGCGGGTGTGGGAGCAGGCGGTCCCCGACACCTGTCCCGTGCGGCCGATGATGGAGTACCGCCCCAACGCGCTGCGCTCGGCCGGCCCCGCGCACTCCCGCTACCGAGCGGCGAACGCCTCCGCACTCGACGCCGTCGACCAGCACCGCCTGCACGCCCTCGTCCAACGGGTCGTCGCCGAGACGCTCGCCGACTTCCGCGCCGCGGGCCGTGCCGATCTGCTGGCGCAGTTCGCATGGCCGCTCGCGTTCCGCATCCTCAGCGCGCTGCTGGGCTGCCCGGACGAGCTCGGCCTGCGCATCGCGAACGGCATGGCCAAGATCTTCGACGGGGTCAACGCGGCGGCCGGCAACCAGATGCTGGCCCAGGCCGTGTCCGAGCTCGTCGCCCTGCGCCGAAACCAGCCCGCCGAGGACATCACCTCCCGACTCATCGCCGACCCGGCCCGGCTCGACGACACCGAGATGGCGCACCAGCTCGTCACCCTGTACGGCGCCGGCATCGAACCGCTGACCAACCTGATCACCAACACCCTGCTGAAGATCCTCACCGACGAGGACTTCTGCGCGACCGTGCACTCCGCCAGCGCCTCCGTACGCGAAGTGCTGGACACCGTGCTCTACCGCGATCCGCCGCTGGCCAACTACTGCATCACCTACCCGTCGCAGCCCGTCCACCTCGACGGCATCCTGCTGCCCGCCCACCAGCCGGTCGTCATCTCCATGGCCGCGTGCAACAACGACCCCGCCCTGGAAGGAGGCGAATCCGGCGACCGGGCCCACCTGTCGTGGAGCACCGGCCCGCACGCCTGCCCGGCACGCTCCCTGGCCTACCTCATCGCCGAAACGGCCGTCACCGACCTGCTCGACGCGCTGCCCGAGATGGACCTCGACTGCCCTGCCGGCGAGCTGACCTGGCGCCCGGGCCCGTTCCACCGCGCGCTGACCCGGCTCCCGGTCCGCTTCCCCGCTCCCGCCGCAGCCTGAAGGAGAAGTCCTCCCATGCCCCAGCCCGCCACCCCGATCGTCCTCGACCCCACCGGCGCCGACCACCACGGCGAGCACGAACAGCTCCGCGGCCACGGCGCCGCGGTCCGCGTCGACATCCTCGGCGTGACCGCCTGGTCGATCAACGACCCCGCCCTGCTCAAGAGCCTGCTGAAGAACCCCGACGTCTCCAAGGACGCCCGCGCCCACTGGCCCGGCTACCAGGAAGCGATACAGACCTGGCCCCTCGCGCTGTGGATCGCCGTCGAGAACATGTTCACCGCGTACGGCGACGACCACCGGCGGCTGCGGCGCATGATCGCCCCCGCCTTCTCCGCTCGCCGCATCGACGCCCTGGCCCCCGTCGTCGAGACCATCGTTGAGGCGATCCTCGACGACCTCGAGGCGCTGCCCACCGGACAGAGCATCGACCTGCGCGAACACCTGGCCTACCCGCTTCCCCTCGCGGTCATCGGCCACCTCATGGGCGTCCCCACCGACCAGCGGGCCCACTTCCGCAGCGTCGTCGACGGCGTCTTCGATACCACCCTCACCGCCGACCAGGCCGCCACCAACACCAAGGACCTCTACAAGGTCCTGGACCAGCTCATCTCCACCAAGCGCGCCGCCCCCGGCGACGACATGACCTCCCTGCTCATCGCCGCCCGTGACGACGACGGAGACGGGCGCGGCCTGTCCGACGCCGAGCTCCGCGACACCCTCCTGCTGATGATCAGCGCCGGATACGAGACCACCGTCAACGTCCTCGACCAGGCCATCAGCCTCCTGCTGACCCACCCCGAACAGCTCGACCAGCTCCGCGCCGGCCACGCCGACTGGGCGGACGTCGTCGAGGAGACCCTGCGCCTGGAACCGGCCGTCAAGCACCTCCCGATGCGCTACGCCGTCAACGACATCGTGTTGCCCGACGGCCAGACCATCGCCAAGGGCGAGGCGATCCTCGCCTCCTACGCCGCGGCCAACCGGCACCCCGACTGGCACGGCGAGACCGCCGACGACTTCGACATCCGTCGGCCCGCCAAGGACCACCTCGCCTTCGGGCACGGCGTGCACTTCTGCCTCGGCGCCCCGCTCGCCCGGCTGGAGCTCGCCACCGGCTTGCGGAAGCTCTTCACCCGCTTCCCCGACCTCGAACTCGCCGTCCCCGCCGACCAGCTCAAGCCGCTCAGCTCCCTGATCAGCAACGGCCACGAGCAGCTGCCCGTCCGCCTCCGCCCGGCCGCGGCCTGACCACCCGACCAGGAATCCAGATGACCACCACCGTCGCAGCCCTGATCACTCCGCTCACCCGGGCTCAGAAGCGGGTCGCCGCCCACCTCGTGTGCGGGCTCACCAACCCGGAGATCGCGCGTGAGGAACACCTGTCCGGCGACACGGTGAGCTCCCACGTCCGGGTGATGCGCGAGAGCCTGCACTGCCCTCCGCGCTCCTCCCGTGCGGTTCTCGCCCATGCCCTCCTCAGGCACCAGCAGGTTCCCCCGCCCCCGTCCCCGCTGCTGCGCCGCGCCTTCGAGCCGGACGCGGACGACCTGCTGCTCATCCGCGCCATCGCCGAGCACTCCCGACCGGACGACATCGCCCGCGCAGCGCGCATCCCGGCCGGCGAACTCCGTACCAGGACCGACGGCCTCGTACGCAGGGCGGGCGCCAGCAACGCGGCGCACCTCATCGGGCTGGCCCGCACCTACGGCATCCTCGGCGGCGAAGGAACCACTACCGCCGAGCAGCCTGACAGCGGGACCGCCGGAGCGGCGCGATGAACACCATCACCCCCGGCACCACTGCCTCCGCCGGCGCGGCAGTCGACCGCGACGGCCGGGCGACGTGGGCGTACGAGATGCGGCCGATCGTGACGGCCGTCGACCGCGAGGCGGCCGCCGCTCTCGTCCAGGACCGCGGCCTGTGGCTCGCCCGGCGCGGCCTCGATGCGCCCGCCCTCCACGTCGCCGCCTTCCGGGACCACCGTACGGAGGCGGTCGGCCTGTACGAGCACGACGACGGGGACGAAGTCCTCGTCGGCTGCCTCCTTCTGCACCGGCAGCCGGACCTGCGGTCGTGGGCCGTCGACGACCCGGCTCCGGCCCTGAAGTCTCACTGGCCCACACCGCGCTTGGCCGCACCGACCGTGTCGGATGGCTGATGAGGCTGTGGCTCGCCGACTATGCGGCCCGCACCGGCATCGACTGCGTGTACGCCGAGGCCCCGGGCCGGAGCACCGTATCCGGCGGAACCGACGGCCGGCTCCTGGGGCATCTGCGCGACCTCGGCTGGGACGTGCTCGGCTCCGGCCGCAACCCGGACGGCCATCGGGTCGCCCGGCTTCGGCTTGCCGCCGCGCCGTCGCCCGGCCTGGCCGTGCTCATCTACTGCACAGTTCCCGCCGCGACACGGCGCGGGCTCGAGGAGGACGCGCGATGAGTACCCTCACGCGGCCCGGCCGGACTCGTGCCGCCCCCGGGCCGGGCTCTGCCCCCGGGCGTGGGCGCTCCACCCGGCCCCGGCCGCGCCGCCGTGGCGAGGGCCCGGCTGGGGGGGTCCGGTCCTCCCTCCGACGGTCCGTCCGGCGAGCAGCAGCGCTACGAGGTAGGCGCCTACGGCCTGCCCCTGCGCAGCCGCCCCTCCGCCCCCGGCCCGCCTGCCCAGGTGAGACCGGAAAAGCTTCCCGCCGCGGCTTCGCGTCGGGTTGGCCAGAACCCGGCGGACGGAGCCAGCCCTCCGGCTACGCTCCGGCCTCCCGCCTCTGGCAGCGCCACCAAGTCAGCAACACCCATCTATCAACGAGGAGTTGACATGACGCGCAACATCGCGCAGAGCACCACCCAGGTCCAGGAGCCCGTGGCCCAGGAGGACGGGTTCACCCTGAACGTCAGCCTGCTGGAGGTCTCCGACGCCGCCGGGCTGACCAACCTGACCGACGACAACTGCGGCACCACCTGCGGCGCCTGCACCACCAACGTCGCCTGACCTGGGCCATCCGGCCTAAACCTGGCCAGGGCCGCCACACCGATGGTGCGGCGGCCCCGGCCGCCCTTCCCGCCCGGCTCAAGGAGGCATTCGTGACTGCACCACCGGCATTCCGGGCCGGCGCGACCGCCCTCGTGCGTGCCGTCGCACGACCGGCCCCGGCCGAGACTCCCTTCCCGGACTTCGACGACCGCCCCCTCCCCAACGCCGGTCAGGAAGACATCACCGCCAGCCGTCTCGCGTGGGTGCGCGCCGTCTGGAGCGAACCCGCCCTGGCCGAGGCCGTGCGGCACGCCAGCCCGGACCTGGGGGCCCAGGTCGAGACTCTGTGCGCGTCCCCGGCTCCCTCCGGGCGCGACGTGCGGCGCGTCGGGCTCTCCCTGGTCCGTTACCTGCTTCGGGCAGGGCACCGGGCCACGCCGTTCGGTCTGTTCGCCGGCGTCACCACCGCCGCCTTCGGCGACAGGACGGCCGCCGTCTGGGGCGAGGACCATGTGGTCGTCGCGCGGGCCGGCGCCGAGTGGCTGTCCCGGCTGGTCGAGCAACTGGAGGAGAGCGGAGAGCTGCTGCCGTGGCTGTCCGTCATGGTGAACAACACGGCCTTCGTACGGGACGGGCGCCTGATCGTCCCGTACCAGGACGACGGGCGGCGGGCGGTGGAGGCGTCGATCGAGCTGTCCGCCCCGGTGCGCAGCGCCCTTGCCGCAGCGGAGGAGCCGGTCCGGTTCGAGGACCTGGCCGAGAAGCTGGGCGCGGAGTTCCCTGGTGTGGTGCCCGAGCGGGTCCACGGGCTGCTGGTAGGGCTGATCCGGCGGCGCGTACTGATCACGAACCTTCAGGCGCCGGCCACCGAGACCGACGCCCTCGGCTACGTCCTCGCCCAGCTCGACGCGGCCCGGGCCGACGCCCTCGCCCCGCTCGTCGGCACGGTCAGAGACCTCCGCGCCGTCCACGCGGCGCTGCCGAAGTGCGCCTCGGCGGATGACCGGGAGGAGGTGGCCGCCCGGATGCGGCGGCTGGTACCGGGCCTTCGCCGCCACCCGCTGGCACTCGACCTCCGCCTCGACGCACACCTCCGGCTCCCCGACGAAGTGGCGCGCGAGGTCGAGCGGGCCGCCACAGTCCTCACCCGGCTCAGTGCCCGCCCGTACGGGGGGCGCGGGCTGGGTGAGTACCACCAGCGGTTCTACGAGCGGTACGGCATCGGCACGATGGTGCCCCTCCTCGATGTCGTCGCCGACAGCGGCATCGGCTACCCCGCCGGCTACCCCGGGGCCCCGGCAGGCGCCCGCCGACGTCGGATCTCCCCCCGGGACGACGTGCTGGTCCGCCTCGCCCAGGCCGCCGCGCTCGACAGGCACGACGAGGTGGTGCTCACCGACGAGATGGTGGACGCCCTGGACGTGGGGCCGAAGGAACCGCGAGTGCCGCCGCACCTGGAGGTCGGCGTGCGGCTGCACGCGGCGAGCGTCGAAGAGGTGCAGCGCGGCCGGTTCACCGTGGAGGTCACGAGCGTGTCCCGTGGCGCCGGGGTGAGCACCGGCCGCTTCGCCAGCGTCCTGAATCCCGCCGCGCGGAAGGCGCTGTGCGCGGAGCTGGCCGACCTGCCCGCCGCCGATTTCGGCACTGACCCCGCCCAGCTCTCCTTCCCTCCGCTGCTGCCCGACACCGCGCACGTCACCCGGACCCCCCGCGTCCTGCCGCTGCTGATCAGCCTGCAAGAGCACCGGCCGCCCGCCCCGGACGTGCTCACTGCGGCCGATCTCGCGGTGGCCTGCGACGGCCGCCGGATGTACCTGGCCGCCCCGGCTCTCGGCCGTCGCATCGAGGCCGTGGGCATGCACGCGCTCAACCTCACCGAGCACACCCCGCCGCTGGCCCGGCTGCTCACCGAGCTCTCGCGCGCCCAGTGCGCCCAGGTGACCACCTTCGACTGGGGCGCCGCCGCGATGGCGCCGTTCCTCCCGCGCCTGCGCTACGGCCGCATCGTGCTCTCCCCGGCCCGGTGGCGGCTGGAAGCGGCCGACCTGCCCGGCCGGGACCGGCCCACGGCGGAATGGAACCTCGCGCTCGGCGAGTGGCGCAGCCGTCGACGCCTGCCTCAGCACGTGCAGCTCGTCCAGGGCGACCGGCTCCTCCCCCTCGACCTCGCCCAGGCCGCCCACCGCAGTCTGCTGCGTCGGCACCTCGACCGCGCCTCGGCCGTGGTGCTCACCGAGGCGGCCGGGCCGCAGGCGTACGGCTGGAGCCAGGGCCGGGCCCACGACATCATCGTCCCCCTCAAGGCGACCCGGTCCGCCGCGTGGCCGCCGCTGCCCCAGCCGACCCCTGCCCGCACCCTCACGCGGGCCCAGTCGCAGACGCCGGGCGCGTCCTCGGTGCTACTGGCCGCCCTGTACGGGGACCTGCGCCGCCAGGACGCCGTGCTGGCCCAGCACGTCCCCGAACTCATCCGGGAGCTCGGATCTCCTCCGTGGTGGTTCATCCGCTTCCGCGACCCCGACCAGCACCTTCGCCTGCGCATCGCCCTGCCGGACCCCGATGGCTTCGCGGACGCCGCCCGTACGGTGAGCGCGTGGGCCGACGAACTGCGCACGGCCGGGCTGCTGGCGGACCTGCGCTACCCCACTTCTTACCGGGAGATGGGCCGCTGGGGCTCCGGGCGCGCGTGGGACGCCGCCGAGGAGGCGTTCCGGGCGGACTCGCGGGCCGTCGTCACCCAGCTCTCCCAGCTCCGGCGCCCGCAGCAGCGCACGCTGGTGGCCGCCCACACCTTCGCGATCACCTCGGCGTTCCTCGGCAATACGCAGGCCGGCGCGCGCTGGCTGATCGACCACATCCCGCACCGGACGCCGGAACCGATCCCAAGGCCGCAGTTCACCGAGGCCGTCCGCCTGGCCGACCCACACGACGACTTTGCCGCGCTCCGTGCAGTCCCTGGCGGCGAGGCGATCGTGGCGGGCTGGGCCGACCGTACCGCCGCGCTTGCCGCCTACCGCGAGCACCTGCCGGGCCCGGACACCGAGGGCATCGCACTGGACGACGTCCTGACCTCCTTGCTGCACACCCACTTCGTACGGCACGTCGCGGTCAACTTCCCCGAGGAGGAGATCTGCCTCCACCTCGCCCGCGCCGCAGCCCTAGCCTTCAACGCCCGCCCCAGGAGGACCCGGTGAACCACGAGGCCACCCTCGCACTGTCCGCGGGCATCGCCGACCGCCTCGCCCACCCCAGCACCGCGCCCGCCATGGTGAGCATGCAGGCCGCCCGGCAGCACCTTGCTCTCGGGCCGATCGGCATCGCTCTGCTGCACATCGAGCGGGCCGCGGCCGGCCTCGGGCCCTGGCAGCGCGCCCACGACTGGCTCGCGGCCGCCGCCCGCCGGCCGTTCACCAGCGGCGCCGACAGCCACCCCTTCTACGGCGCCCCCGCGCTCGCGCACGTCCTGGCCTGCGCCGCCGAAGGGCTCCCCGGCGCCTACGAACGCGACCTCGCCCTGCTGGACCGGCAGATCCTCGACGACGTCCAACGCCGCCTGGACGCCGCGCACCGCCGGATCGACACCGGACAGCTCCCGGCGCTCGCCGAGTTCGACGCGATCCGCGGGCTGACCGGCTTCGGCGGCTACCTCCTGCGCCGCGACCCGGCGGGCCCGGCCCTGCGATCGGTCCTCGACTACTGCGTACGCCTGACCGAACCGATCACCCACGAAGGGGACACCCTGCCGGGGTGGTGGACGCTCACCGGGCCCTCCGGGCGGCCGGACGATCGCTTCCCCGGCGGCCACGGCAACTCCGGCATGGCCCACGGCATCGGCTCCGTCCTGGCTCTGCTCGCGCTCTGCGCCCGTCGCGGCATCACGGTCAGCGGCCACCGCCAGGCCCTGCGCACCATCCTGGCCTGGCTCGACCGCTGGGCCACCGCCACCTCACAGGACCGGACCTGGCCGTACTGGGTCACCCGCGACGAGCTGCGCACCGGCCGGCTCGCGCCCGCCGGGCCCCGGCGTCCCTCGTGGTGCTACGGAACCGCCGGCATAGCGCGTGCCCAGCAGCTCGCCGCCCTCGTGCTCGTCGATCCCGCCCGCCGAGCGGTCGCCGAGAACGCCCTCCTGGACGCTCTCACCGACCCCGCCCAGCTGTGGGCCACCACGGACTTTGGCCTGTGCCACGGCTTTGCCGGACTCGCCCACCTCACCGTCCGTACTGCCGCCGACGCCGCGCCCGAGACCGCGAACCGGCTCCGCGCCGTTCTGCCCGACCTGTTGGCCGCCCTGCTGCCGCTCGGCTCGAAACCCGAGGAGGCCGGTGCGGCACTCGTCGACAGCCCGGCCGGCGCCGGGCTCCTCGACGGCGCCGCCGGTATCGGGCTCGGCCTCCTCGCCGCTTCCGGTACCGCCCCGCCCCACACCCACTGGGACGCCTTCCTGCTCGTCGCCTGACCTCCGAGAGGACCTTGATGCCCGCCGATCACTGGCAGCAGCACCAGATCACCTTCCCCGACCGGCAGACCGCGCGCGCCGCCATCGCCGACCGCCTCGCCCCCGTCCTGAGCGAGGCTGAAGCCGACAGGCAGCTCAGCGGCTGGTGGTTCATGAACAAGCAGCCCTGGCCGCTGCGGTACCTGGCCGACCAGCCTGCCCCGGCCGTCACGGCGCTGCTGGACGACCTGGTCGCGGACGGCATCGCGTCCTCCTGGACGAGTGGGATCTACGAGCCGGAGACCGACGCCTTCGGCGGCCCGGCAGCCATGGCGGCCGCGCACGACCTCTTCCACGAGGACAGCCGCCACCTCCTCGCCTACCAGGCAGGCCTTGGACACCTGGACCGCGCGGAGATGGCCGTCCTGCTGCTGAGCAGCCTGATGCGCGCCGCGAACCTCGACTGGTTCGAGCAGGGCGACGTGTGGAGCAAGGCCGCCGCCCTGCGCCCCGGCACCTCGGCTCCCGGCCTTTCCGAGACCCTGCTGCCGGCGATGCGGAAGCTGATGACCACCGAGGCGCGCAGCCTGTGCCGGGCGGGCGGGCCGCTGGACGGCCACGCGCAGTGGATCGCCGCGTTCGAACGGGCGGGTACAGCCCTCGCCCGCCTCGCCGCGCAGGGCGAACTGACCCGCGGTCTGCGCGCCGTCATCACCCACCACGTGATCTTCCACGCCAACCGTGCCGGCCTGCCTGCCGCAGACCAGCACACCCTGTTCCACATCGCACGAGAGGCAGTCATGGGATCGAGTGACAACACCGCGTCCACCCAGGCGAACACCCCCGCCGCCGATAGCGTCAGCGCGGTGAACACCGACACGCTCACCACACCCGAAGCCGACGCCGAGCGCCTGCGCAACGCCCTGGTCGACCAGATCAAGACCGAAGGCCACGCCCGCACCCCCGAGGTCGAGGACGCCCTGCGCACGGTCCCGAGGCACCGGTTCGTCCCCGACGCGCCGCTCACCGACGCCTACGCCAACGCGCCGGTGAACATCAAGTACGACACCGACGGCACGTCGATCTCCTGCGCCTCCCAGCCCAGCGTCGTCGCCCTCATGCTCGACCAGCTCCAGGCCCAGCCCGGCGAGCGCATCCTCGAACTCGGTGCCGGCACCGGCTACAACGCCGCCCTGATCGGCCACCTCGTCGGTCCCGACGGACACGTCACCACCATCGACGTCGACGACGACCTCGTCGAAGGCGCCCGCGCCCACCTCGCCGACACCGGCTTCACCAACGTCCAGGCCCTCACCCGCGACGGCGCCCTCGGCCACGCCGAGGGCGCACCCTACGACCGGATCATCGCCACCGTCGGCGCACACGGCATCCCGCCCGCCTGGCTCGAACAGCTCGCCCCCGGTGGCCGGCTCGTCACCCCCCAGCGTCTCAAGGGCAGCGTCTCGCGCTCCATCGTCTACCAAGAGCGCGACGGCCGCTGGATCTCATCCGGCTCGCAGATGAACACCTTCATGCCGCTGCGGCGCGGCATCGCCGACGACGACCGCCGCGTCATCCCCCTCTCCACGCAGAGCACCGTGCGCCTCCAGGCCCCCGCCGGGCAGCAGATCGACGCCGACGCCCTCGCCGGCGTCCTGGAACAGCCGCAGACCGAGCAGTGGACCGGGATGAAGGTCCGCGCCATGGAGAGCCCGGAGTGGATGGAGCTCTTCGTCTCCTGCTCCCTGCCCTCCGGTCTGATCCGCATGCTGTTCCCGCAGGACGCCAAGGGCACCGTGCTCACCGAGGACCCCTACCCCTCCTCCACGGCCGCCGTGGACAAGGGCGCGCTCACCTACCTCACCCGGCGCCTGCTGGACGAGAAGACACCCGAGGGCGGCAAGCTCTGGGAGTTCGGCGTCGTCGGCCACGGCCCCGGCAGCGAGGAACTCGCCTCCCAGGTCGCCGACACCATCCGCATCTGGGACCGCGAGTACCGCGGCCGGGAAGCCACCTTCGAGCTCCTGCCGCTCGACGCGCCCCCCATCGACCAGCAGCCCGGCACGTTCGTCCTCGACACTCCACTCAACCGCGTCCTCGTCACCTGGCAGTAGCCCCCCGGCGCGGGCCCGCCGACCGACGGCGGGCCCGCAGCCCCACTCGCCGTTCCCTTCCCCGGGAGTTCCCATGGACCCGTACGCCTCCATAGCCCGGCGCTTCCCCCTCATCTCCCGCTTCCGCCCCGCCTGCCTGCCGCTCAACCAGCGCGTCCGCGCCCTGGTCGAGCTCGCCGCCACGGCCCAGACGAAGGCGGACCAGGGCCTGGCATCCGCGGTCTACAACCAGGCCGCGCTCCTCGCCTCCGACCTCGGCCTGCCCGACCTCGCCCGCCAGTGGTGCCACCAGCACGCCGCCGCCTACCTCCACGCCACCCCCCTTCCCGGCATGACCGCGATCCGAGCCCTCGAACCCGTCGTCAACCTCGCCCGCCTCCAGATCCGCGCCGGCAACACCGACGACGGCCGCCACCGCCTCCTCGACCTCTTCGACGCCGTCAGCAACGCCGCCCCCGCAGAGTTCGAAGGCGTCCGCATCCCCGCGAAGCTGACCACCAGCGACACCGACCGCGACGAGGTACGCGCCTGGCTGTGGCGGGTGATCCTCGCCGACGGCACCCGCACCCTGACCACCGCCGGCCGCTGGACCGAGGCCCTGGCCCACATCGAGAAACACCACGGCCTCGGACTTCGGATGCTGGACGGCCGGCAGGCCGCCGTACTCGCCGTCCTCCACGGCGACCCGGACCATGCCACCGGCCTCGTCGCCGAGACGACACCAGGCGAACCCTGGGAGAACGCCGTCACCATTTGCCTGGCCGTGATGTGCCACCGAGCCGCCCACCGCCCCGTCGACGACCTGCTCCCCGAGCTGGTGAACAGCTACGTGCAGCGCGAACCCGATATCGGTACGACCGTCTTCGACACACGCCTCGGGCTGACCGTCCTGGACCTCCTCGACCAGCCCGACAGCCCCGCAGCACACCTCGTCGCCGAGGAACTGCACCGTCGAACCATGGCCGCGACCGACGGCTACGCCGCCCGCGAATGCCTAGCCAACCCCCGCTTCACCAACCTGATCTCCTCCGGGAAAACGAACGCTGCCCGCGACCTGGTCCACGCCTGCGGGCTGGACGACGGAGGGCTCCCTCAGACCTTGGCCGACAGGTTGGTCCATGCGCTTCGGGCCAGCAGCGGAGTGATCCGTGAAAGCGTGGCGTCCTTACGACCCGTTCAGCAGACGCCCCAGAGCGAGGCGTTCCTCGACGAGAAGGGCGCCGCCCGATGAGCGCCCCCGCTGAGCAGCTGTCCCTGATCACCCCGGACGAACCCTCGCACGCTCCGGCCGACGACGCCGTACGGCTGCTGCTGTTCAACGCCCAGCACGCCTCCCCGGACCGCTCCCGCCGCCAGGCCGCCTGGGTCGCCGCCCAAGAGAACGCGGACATCGCCATCTTCACCGAGGTGTCCTCCACTCAGGGCGGTGCCGCTCTCGTCGCCACGCTCGGCGAGCGCGGGTACACCACCGTGATCGCCCCGCAGCCGGCGGAAGCCGACTACCGCACGGTCATCGCCTGCCGCACCGCCGACGCCCAACCAGTCCAGAGCCCGGTCGCCGTCACGCCCCACCGGGCCCCGGCGGCCTGCGCCACGACCGGCGGCCACGACATCGGCGTCCTCGGTCTGTACGTCCCCTCCCGCGGCCCCAGAGAGCACCACAACGTCGCCAAGCGCGCCTTCCAGGACTCGGTCAGCGAGGCCCTGCCGAAGCTCTCCGCCGCCTTCCCGGACATGGCCGTCATCGTGGCCGGGGACCTCAACGTCATCGAACGCGGTCACCAGCCCCCGCACAAGATCTTCGGCGCCTGGGAGTACGCCTTCTACGACTCCTTCCAAGCCGCTGGCCTCACCGACGCCTTCCGCCATCTGCACCCCGACAAGATCACTCACTCCTGGTACGGGCGCACCGGCGGCGGCTTCCGCTTCGACCACCTCTTCGTCTCCACTCGCCATGCCGACCGCGTACTCGCCTGCGACTACCACCACCAGGCCCGCGAGGCGGGCCTTACCGACCACGCGGTCATGACGCTGCGCCTCGCGGTTGCCCGGCCCCCGGTCCCGGGGTCCGAGGCCGGCAGCCACGGCCGCCATCAGGAGACGCGCTGACGCTTCGGGCACCGCCCACCGCCCGCACGCTGGCCCGAGAGACGCCAGGACCGGTGCGGCCGCCCTCCGGCAGGTCTCCACCGGAGCAGAGAAGTCCCAGCCCCCGCAGGCGCCGGGGCGGCCCGACGACCGGCCGCCCGGGAGCAGAGCAAGGAGTGTCCATGAGCACCCGTACCTTCGGCACCGCCACAATCACCCTGCCCGACCTGGACGAGCCGGGCCTCTACCTCACAGGCATCGACACCCTGGACAACCCGCGGGGTGCCGTCCAGGACTTCGCCTTCGGCGACACGGACCTCCGCTCCCTCGACCTTTCCGACACGCGGCTCGTCACCGGCCGCATCCACGGCGTCCGCGCCCAGCACGTCGGCTTCGAGAACCTGAACCTGCACGGCGTGGAGATCGTCGGCAGCGATCTCCGCGCGGTGCGCTGGAAGGAGAGCAAGCTGACCCGTGTCGTCATCCTGGACACCAAGCTGCTTGTTGCCGCGCTGGACGGCCTGGTCCTGGACCACGTCCTTTTCGAGAACTGCCGACTCGACTACGCGACCTTCGCCAAGGTCCGCGCCACCGGCCCCGTCGCGTTCGCCGGCTGCGTCCTCACCGAGGCCACCTTCACCGACTGCGATCTCTCCGATGTCGTCTTCTCCGAGTGCGGGCTCCGCCTCACGGGATTCGGTCCCGGCCGCTACCGGGACACCGACCTACGCGGCAACGACCTCTCCACAGTGCGCGGCATCACCCACCTCACCAGGGTCCGCATCGGCCCGGGCCAGCAGCACGACCTCATCCAGGCCTTGGTGACCGAACTCGGCATCACCGTCGAAGGCGACTGAGTGCATCGATCGCGAGCCTCCGTCACCCACATGCAGCCGCAGCGCCCGACCATCGGCGTTTCGGCCAATCCGCCCCGGCCGCGTGCTCTTACGCGGCAAGGGTCGGTGCACCGTGCAGCTGCGGAGAACCGCTCAACCCCGGGCAAGGAAACCCGTCCGAAAGCGCATGTGTTCGAAATCGCTGCGGCGTCGTTGAACACGCCGACACCACCATCACGTCCACGAGAGGGAACACGTTGACGACAGCCGAACCAGCCAGCGACGAGACCGAGAACCCGCCGAAGGCCCCCGTCCCGGACGGTATCTCGGACGCCGAGCGGGAGCTGTACGGCGGCCGGCTGCGCTACGACCAGTCATACGTCCGGCACGAAGGCCCGCTCACCCGGATGAAGTTCGGCCACATGGCAGCCGCGCTTCCCCGCATGGTGGCCATGGTGCTGCGCACCGGCTGGCAGACGGACCGGCGGGCGCTCGCCGGTCTCGTGGCGGCGCAGCTCGGGCAGGGCGTGACCGCCGGTTGGGGTCTGGTGGCGGTCAACAGCGTGCTCACCCGGTTGTTCGCCGACGGTCCGACCGCGGACAAGCTCCGCGACGCGTTGCCGTCGCTGGTGGTGCTCTCGGTCGCGGCGGTGGCGACCGCGGTGCTGGCGGCGTGGTCGACGGCGATGTCGGGCCGGCTGGAGCCGCAGGTGGAGCGGGCGGTGTCCGCCCGGTACTACACGGCCGTCACCCACGTCGAGGTGGAGGCGACCGAGCGGCCGGAGGTCCAGCGGGTCTTGGAGGCAGGGAAGTTCGGCACGGACTCGGCCCGCAGCATGCTCCGGCTGTCGGTCGGCGTGGGCAGCGTGGTGATCGGTATGGCGGCGGCCGCGGTCGTGCTGGCGTCGCTGCACTGGGCGTTGTTGCCGATGCTGCTGGCGATTGCCCTGCCCAAGGGGTGGGGAGCGGTTCGCTCCGCGCGCCGTGACTACCTGTCCCGCCTGAACTGGGTCGACCACCGGAGGGCGATCGCCTCCCTGCTGGCCTACCTCACCCGCCCGCACGCGGCCGGTGAGCTCCGCGTGCACGCCGCCGGTGCGAAGCTGCTGTCCAGCTACGAGGAGATGTCGAGGCAGACGGAGGCGGAGCAGCGGCGCCTGGCCCGGGCGCAGGCGTCCACGGACCTGGTCGCCGGAGGCCTCGCCGGCCTCGCGTCGCTGGCCTGCTACGGGGTGCTGTGGTGGCTCCTGGCGTCCGGCGGTCTGCCGCTCGCGGTCGGCGGGACCGCGGTGATCGCCATCCGTACCTCGACGGCGCGGCTCACGTCGCTCGTGCAGCAGGTCAACCGGCTCTACGAGGAGCTGCTGTTCCTCACCGACACCGAGGACGCCATCAAGATCGCCGGGGAGAACGCCATCCCGAACTCCGGGACGCCGCTGCCCGCGCCGGTGCGACAGGTGCGGACGGAGGCGGTGTCGTTCACCTACCCGGGCGCCGACGGCCCGTCCCTGAAGGGCGTGAGCGTGCAGGTTCCCCGGGGGAAGGTGACAGCCCTGGTGGGGGCGAACGGCTCGGGGAAGACCACGCTCACCAAGGTGCTGGCCGGACTCCTCCTGCCTACGGAAGGAAGCGTGTGGTGGGAGGGCGAGTCGGGCGAACCGGTTGAGCTCCGCGAGGCGGACCGTGCCCAGGTGTTCGCCGCGGTCGGGGTGCTGGCGCAGGACTTCCCGCGCTGGGAGATGACGGCGGCCGCGAACGTGGCCATCGGCGCCGGCGACCGCCCCCGGGACATGGACCGCGTCCGCCAGGCCGCCAAGGAGGCAGGTGTGCTCGACCTGATCGAGGGCCTGCCGCACGGCTGGGACTCGATCGTCTTCAAGGGATACGAGCGAGGTGTCCAGCTCTCGGGCGGCCAGTGGCAGAAGCTGGGGGACGCTCGAACAAGGTACCGGCAGGCGCCGTTCCTGCTGGTCGACGAGCCGACCTCGGCACTGGATCCGCATGCGGAGATCGCCTCGTTCCAGGGGCTGTGGTCCCTGGCCGAGCAGGGGCACGCGGTCGTCCTCGTCACCCACCGGCTCGCCGCGACCATGAACGCCGACCACATCTACGTCCTCGACCAGGGGCGCGTCGTCGAAGACGGTACGCACGACGAGCTCATGGCCCGCCCGGGCGGCCTGTATGAGGGGATGTTCACCGCCCAGGCCGCCCAGTACGGAATCGCGCCCGCGGCCGACATGCTTCCCGGCCCCCGCCGCGTCCAGCCGTCCGACCACGAGACGGCGAGCTGACCCACCCACGCGAGCCCCACCAGCCCGGCCCCGCAGCACCCCGCCCCTACGTCGAAGGCGAGACAACGCTCATGCCCCCCAGCTCCTCCTCGATCCGCAAGACCGTCGAGGCGTACCTCGCCCGCCACCCCGGCGAGCGGGAGGCCCTGTCCGGGCTGCTCGCCGCCCTGGACCAGCCCGCCGACGTGACGGCGCGGACGACGCTGCCCGGGCACGTCACGTGCAGCGCCGTCGTGATCGACCGGCAGGGCCGGGTGCTGCACATCCGGCACCGGGCCACCGGCGGCCTCATGCTCGCCCCGGGCGGCCACATCGAGCCCGCCGACCGGACACTGCTCGCCGCGGCGCTGCGCGAGGTGTCGGAGGAGGCCGGGATCGCGCCGGGCGTCCTGTGCCTGACCCGGCAGCTGCTCGGCTCTCCGATCGACATCGACGTCCACGACATCGACGGCAACCCGGCCAAGGGCGAACCGGCCCACCGCCACTACGACGTCCGCTACGTTTTCTACCTCGCCGGCGAGGAGCCGCCCGCGATCGCGCTGCAGGACGCGGAGGTGTCCGGCGCCCAGTGGCTCCCGCAGCCGGAGGTCACCTCGCCGACGCTGCGCGCGAAGCTCCTCCAGGCGCGGCTGGACGGCCAGCCGGAACCGGTGAACGCCTCCGCTCTGATCCACGACGGGGCGGGCCGCTACCTGCTCCACTTGCGCGACCACAAGCCCGGCGTCATCTGGGAGTCGGGGGCGTTCGCCCTCCTCGGCGGCGGCCGTACGCACGACGACCAGAGCCTTGAGGCCACGTTGCAGCGGGAGCTGTCCGAGGAGGTACCCGACCTCCGCCTCGAGGACCTCACGCCCTACGCCGTGGAGGACGCCACCAGCATCGACGGCCTCAGCGTCCCCGTCCGGGTCTTCGCCGGCCGATGGCGTGGCAACCCGGACCGGCTCCGGCTACACGAGGGCGTGCTGCTGCACTGGTTCACGCCCGACGAACTGGACCGGCTGCGGCTGAGCCCCGCAACCCGTGCTCTGATTCGCCGGCACGCGGCCGAGAATCCTCCGGACGACGGCCGGGCCGTGGCTCCTCCCGTGTGGGACGGGGGCGACCGGGTGGTGCTGAACGGCGTCGGGGTCCACCTCCACCTCGAAGACGACGAAGGCCGGGTGCTGCTCGGCCTGCGTCACCCCGATTCGAAGTACGCGGGCGACACCTGGCACTACCTCGCTGGGCGGTGCGAGCAGGAGTCCGCCCTCGCGTGCCTGGTCCGCGAGGCGCGCGAAGAGGCGGGACTGGTCATCGACCCCGCTGACGTCGAACTCGCGCACGTCGTCCACGTCGTCGACAGCCCGGACAGCCTGCCCTTGATGCAACTCGTCTTCCGGGCGCACCGGTGGGAGGGCACTCCGGAAGTCCGTGAGCCCGACAAGTGCCTGACCTGGAAGTGGTGGCCGACACACGAGCTTCCGGATCGCCTTGTCTCCTACACCCGGACCGCCATCAGCGATATCGCCAAGGGCCGTGCCTTCTCCCAGATGGGCTGGTGAACAGCGTGCGTATGCCGACCTGTCGCAGGCCCGGGCCGGGCGCCCGGCCCGGCGCCGTCCGCAGGGCTGCCCCGGCGCCGGAGATGCCGAGATGAGCGGCGAGGCCGAGGCGATGGCCGTGGCCGGGATCCTGGCGCTGCTGTACCGGATCACGCCGACGGCGGTCAGCCAGGGACCGGCGGGAACGGTGACCCGCAACTACCTCGCCGAGGACCACAAGGGCCGGCGGTGGTTCGTGAAGGCGTACCCGCCGGGCACCGATGTGGCCGAGGACCGGCAGGCGCTGGCCCTGGGTGAGACGGCGAGACGGGCCGGGGTGCCCGTGCCGGCCGTGCGGCGGACAGTGAGCGGCGACGTGATCGCCTCAGCCGGCGGGCTGTCGGTGTCCGTGGCGGAGTACGTCGCGGATGCGCAGACGGCCGAGGGCGGGCTTTCCGGCGGCCGGTGGGCGGCAGTGGGTGAGACCGTGGGCCGGCTGCACCGGGTCCTGGTCGGCCACCCGGCCGGACCGCCGCGCCCTGTTGCGGCCCGCGCAGTGTGCGACGTCGCGCGGGCCGGGCGGCGGCTGGAGGAACTCCTCGCCCGCTGGGCCGCCGCACCGCCTGCACCGGACGGGTTCGACGCCTGGTGCGCCCAGACCGCGAAGCAGCGTCGTGCCGCCCTTCCCGAGGTTGTGGCCCGCCTGGAGAAGCTGCCCGCGACCCTGATGACGCAGGTCGTGCACGGGGACCTGGCCTCGCCCAACCTGCTGCTGCGCGGCGAGAAGGTCGCCGCAGTGATCGACTTCCGGCCCCCGGGGCATCGCAGTGCCGCCTGGGAGCTCGGCCGGATCGTGCTGGACCCGCGCACCGTACTGGCCCGCCCGGACGACTGGATCCCGGGCCTGGCCCGAGCCGTTGGCGCCTACCGGGCGGCGAACCCGGAGCTTCCGGCCGAGGACCTCCTCGCGGTGCCGCGGGTTGCCGCCGGGTATCTGGCCTGCTCGGTCTATCCCCTGTCCGAGCCGCTGAACGACCCCGCTGCGGTCACCCCGGCGCTGGAGGCGTACGGGCGCGCCCGGCACGAGGCCACGGGCGTGCTGTGGGAGCGCCTGGACGAAGCTGAGGAGGCGCTCCGTGACGTCCTGCGCTGAATCCCCCGCTTCTTCCAGCGCCTCGCTGTGGCGGCACCGGGACTTCCGCCGGTACCTGACCGGCCAGACCGCGAGCGTGGCCGGCAGCTCCATCACCCAGATGGCGCTGCCGGTGCTGGCCGTGCTCCACCTGGACGCCACCACCGCCCAGGTCGCATGGCTGGCGTTCCTCGGGCAGCTCCCGCCCGCGCTGCTCGCCCTGCACGCCGGCGCCCTCGCCGACCGGCACTCCAAGCGCCGACAGATGATCACCAGTGACCTGGTCAGCGCCGCAGCGCTCGCCACGGTGCCGGTGGCGGCCGCGCTGGACGCGCTGACCCTTTCGCAGCTCATGATCGTCGCCGTGGTCCAGGGAGCGGCGAGCGTCCTGCACGACGCGGCGGCCATCAGCCTCCTGCCCAGCCTCGTCGACCGGTCCTTGATCCAGCGGAGCAACAGCCGCGTGGGCGCGCTGTTCGCGATCGCCGCGACAGCCGGAAGCCACCTCGGCGCCGCGCTGACCGCAGTGCTCGGCCCCGCCCGGGCCCTGCTCGGCGACGTCGCCTCCTTCCTGATCAGCGCCGGATGCACCGCCCGCATCCAGACCGCCGAACCCGCCCGGGCGGCTCGCCCCAAGGCCCGCCGGCTGGGGGAGGAGATCGGCGAGGGCCTGCGGTACGTGCACGGCGACGAGCGGCTGCGGACCCTAACGCTGGTCAACGCCACCACCTCCTTCGCGCTCGGCCTGCTCAACACCCTGTGGGCCCTGTACCTCCTGCGGACGCTCGCGGTGAGCGCGACCGCGTTCGGCGTGATGCTCGGCCTCGGTGCCCTGGGGGCGGCCGCCGGGGCGCTGACCGCTCCGGCTCTCGCCCGCCGGTGGGGCCCGGGGCCGATGATGCTGACCGCGCTCGCGATCACCCCGCTGACCCAGATCCCGCTGCTGCTCGCCTCCCCCGGCCTTCGCTGGCAGATCACGATCGGTGTCGCCCTGTTCCTTCAGCTCGCCTGCGCCGGTGCCGCGGGCACCACCCAGCGTTCGATCCGTCAGATCATCACCACGGCCGGGATGCAGGCGCGGATGCAGTCCGTGAGCACGTGGCTGACGGCCGGCGCCCGCCCCGTGGCCGCGCTGCTCGCCGGCGGCCTGGGCACCTGGATCGGGGTGCGCCCCACCCTGACCGCCGGGACCTTCCTGCTGCTCGTCCCGCTCGGGGTCCTCGCCCGATCCCCGCTGCGCGCGCTGCGGCACATGCCCGGCTCACCGCCCGCCCCGCCGGGGACGGGCAATGCTGCCGTGCCGTCGCCGCACGCGCCGCGGACGGCGCCTCCGGCCGTGCCCACGCCCGCTCGTACGGAAGACGACCGTACCGACCGCTCGCCCGGAGGAGATGCCACGTGAACAAGGTGCCGCACGCCATGGCGGTGACGTCTGCCGTGCCCGCCCCATCCGGGCCTCTCGGGTGCGACGGTCGCGGTGACACCGCTCTGTCCGCCGCGCCCTTCGTGCCGCCGCAGTTCGCCGGCGACACCTCCGGGGCCGCAGAAGGCCGGGCGGCGATGGTCGCCCGGCTCGAGGAGAGCGGAGAGCTGCGCCCCGGGCCGGTGCGCGAGGCCCTGCTCGCACTGCCGCGCCAGGTCCTGATGCCCCAGGCGTACGTACGGCGCAGCGCCCCGGACGAGACCCCGCCGCGCTGGGACCTGCTCGACTGGTCCCGCCCGGGCGACCGGGAGGAGCTGCTGGAGCGGCTGCACAGCGGGGACAGCGTCGCGATCCAGCACGACGGGGAGCCGATCCTCGGCCGTACTGCCGGACCGCGCCGCGGGGGCGTGATGACCGCGATGTCGAGCACGATGGGCATGACCGCAGACCTGCTCCAGCTCTTGGACCTGCGCCCCGGGCAGCGCGTGCTGGACGTCGGAACCGGCGCCGGGGTGACCGCGGCCGTGGCGTGCTTCCTGTGCGGCGACGCAGGCGTCGTCACCCTCGACATCGCCCCGCACGTCACCGCCGCCGCCCGCGAGCGCCTGTCCGCACTCGGCTACCAGCCGACCGCGGTGACCGGGGACGGCACGGCGGGGTGGGCCGAGACGGCGCCGTACGACCGGGTCTTCGTCTCCTTCGCCGTCCCCCGCGTGCCGACAGCCCTGGTGGAGCAACTGGCGCCGGGCGGACGCGCCCTGATGACGCTCGGGACGTCGTCGCCGTCGTGGCCGGGCCTGGCCGTGATCGACAAACGACCGGACGGGACCGTGGAGGCGGAGCTGCGCGCGGTCGAGTTCGGGCACCGCGCCGGTGCCGGCTTCGACCGGCTGTTCCTGTCCGCCTCCTTCCGGAAGACGATCACCACGGCGGACGGGTGGACGCAGCGCAGCCGGCTCGCGCCGCCGGCGGACACGGCGCGCGGCATGTGGCTGGCCCTGGACGCGCTGTACCCGGGGCTGGTGCGCCACTTCGGCGCCGAGGACCTGACGGTCGGCGCGCCCGAGTGCGGATCGTGGATGCGCGTGCGAGCCGCCGGCCGCCGCCGGTGGGACGTGACGACCTGCGGCCCCCGGGACATCTGGGCGGAGATCCAGGACGCCGCCGCCCGCTGGCGGGCAGCCGGCGAACCGGCCGCCTACCGGCTCCACCTCGACACCGACGACGCCCAGCGGAGCACCAGTCCGAACGGCGCCCTGACCTGGCAACTTCCGCACGCTCCTGGAGATTCATGATGACCCGCCCCGACCCGTCGGCCCCGGCGACGGCCTCGGACGAAGCGCGCCCCGGCGGCGCCGCGTGACCGGCACCCGGCGGCACACCGAGCCGCTCGACGTCCACCTCATCGCCCTGCGCGACGGCCCTGCGGGGCCCGAGGTACTGCTGTCACGGCGGGCCGGCGACGTGTACGCGGCCGGGTGCTGGCATCTGGTCAGCGGACATCTGGACGGTCCGTGGGAGGACGTGGTGACGGCCCTGGTGCGCGAGACCCGGGAGGAGGCGGGTGTCGTGGTCGATCCGGCCGATGTCCGCGCGGCTGTTACGGTGCACCACCGCTCCCCCGCGGGGGCTGCTCGACTGGGAGTGTTCTTCGAGGTCCGGCACTGGGACGGCATCCCGAAGGTGATGGAGTGGCAGGTGTGCGATGCCATGGAGTGGTTCGCGCTCGACAAGCTGCCGGAGCCGATGGTCGCGTACTGCCGGGCGGGGCTGGACGCCTACCGGGCCGGTGCGCGGATGGCCGTTCACTTCCAGGAGCCCGGCGATCCGATCGCATACGACCCGTCCGTCGACCGGCTGGTCCTGATCCCCGAACCCGCCGACCGCGGCGCGGTCCCAGAGCAAGCAGTGCGCGTCTTTGCCGAGCAGGCGGTCGGCCGGATCACCGCATGGACGGACGTGTCCTGGGCCCGGGCGGAAAGCCGCGTATGGAGGACGGACGGCGCCGAGGGCGGCACCTGGTACGTCAAGATCCACCAGAACGACCGCTTCCACCGGCGTGAAGTGGACGCGCTGCGCGGCTGGGTCGCCGGGCTCGGGGCGGCGGCGCCCCGGCTGGTGGCCGCCGACCCCACGCTGCGTGCCGTCGTACTCACCGCGGTGGGAGGCCGTTCCCTGCACGGCGCCGTCTACTCGCCGGAGGAGCAGCGCCTCATCTTCCGCCGCATCGGGCAGCTCGCCGCCGCCATCCACACCAGCGCCCCACCGCGCCCGGCCGCCGGCACCCTGCCGCTGGGGAAGCTGGAGCGGCACTTGGCCGACGCCGGGCCCCTCCTCGCCCCCGGGGACGAGGAGTTCATCCGCACCACCGCCCGGAAGGCCGCCGGCCTGCCTGCCCCGGACGCGGTGCCCACCCACGGCGACTTCCAGCTCCGCAATCTCAGGTGGGACGAAGACGCCGATGCCCTGTACGTGATCGACTTCGAGCGGTCGGAAGAGGGCCCGGCGGTCAGGGACTTCGTACGGCTCTCCGACGCCTGGCACGGCCGCCCCGACCTCCTGGCCGCCGTGATGGACGGCTACGGCCGCCCCTTCACCCCGGAGGAAGAAACCCAGCTCACGGTCCTGTCCGTCCTGGATTCCGTCTCCGGCATCTCCTACGGCACCGCCCACGGCGACCCCGAACTCGTCGAGCGCGGCCGACGAACCCTGGCCCGACTCCGCGCCGCACAACGCCCCTGACCACCAGCGCACCTACGCACGAGGAGCAGCACGTTGACGTACACCGCCCGCGATGAGTGGGAGCAGCACTACAGCGACGGCAAGAACTTCCGGCAGCTCGGCGAGCGCGAGCGGGAACTCCTCGCCGAGCACACCCCCGTCCCCCACGGCGGCGGGCGGGCGCTCGACGCGGGCTGCGGGACCGGCGAGCTGGCCGCCTACCTCGCCGGTCTCGGCTACCGCGTGGACGCCGTCGACTTCGCGGAGAGTGCGATCACCCGGGCCCGCGAGGAGCACGCCGAGGTCGAGGGCGTGCGCTGGCTGCAGTTCGACATCGAGCGCGACGACCCAGCCCCACTGCACGAGGACGGGTACGACCTGGTCGCGATGCGCCTGATGTACCCGTTCGTGCGGGACCGGGGGCGCGTGGTTCACGCGCTGGGCGAGCGGCTGCGCCGCGGTGGCGCGCTCGTCATCATCACCCCGGTGGCGGAGACCACGCCCGAGGAGCGGCGCGGCATCGCCCTCGATGAGGACGAGATCGCCCTGGTAGGTGCCGGTTGGGAGAGGGTGGAGCGGCTGGACGCGGACGGCCTGGCGTTCCTGGTCCTGCGCGGCCCCTGCCACACCGACACCCGGGCCGTCGAGAAGCGGCCGACCACCGCCCACGCCCTGACCGGCGCGCTGGCCGTCATCACTGACGACGCCGGGCGGGTCCTGCTCGGCCGCTCCCGGCGCGGCATGCTCGAACTGCCCGGCGGCAAGACCCGCGGTGCGGAGGACTTCGCTGCCGCGGCGGTCCGCGAACTCGCCGAGGAGACCGGTCTGATCGCCGACCCGGCCGACGCGCACGTGGTGTCGATGCTGGTCGACGACAGCCACGGCACTCCGCGACTCATGGCAGTCGTCCGCATCACCGCGTGGACGGGCACGCTGGCCAACCCGGAGGAGGACAAGTTCGCGCGCTGGGAGTTCTTCGACCTGCACGCTCTGGCCTGCGCCGGGGACGTGTTTCTCCCTGCCGCGTCCGCGCTGGATGCCGTATGGCCCGGGGTCATCCCGGACCTGCCGCCCGTGGTCTCCTACCCCCTGGCCGTCGACCGGCCGCCCGTGCCGGGTGAGCCGGCCGAGGCGGTCCGGCTGCGCCGGGCGATGGCCCAGACGGTGATTGACGGCGGCTGGGCCCCGTCCGAGCCGGTCCAGCGGGCGCTGCGGACCGTGCCGCGCCACCGTTTCGCCCCGGAGGTGAGCCTGGCGGACGCGTACGACGGCGGGGACCGGGCCGTGGTCACCCGCCGCGACGAGACCGGGACTGCGATCAGCTCGGTGTCCGCGGCCTGGCTCCAGGCCGACATGATCGAGCACCTGCGTCTTGAGCCGGGCGCGATCGTGTTCGAAGCGGGCTCCGGCGGCTACAACGCCGAGCTGATCGCCCACGTCGCGAGTGCCGGTCGAGTGGTCACGGTGGACATCGACCCGTGGGTCGTACGCCGCACCCGCCAGTTCCTCACGGAGGCCGGCAGCGGACGCGTCACCGCCGTCGAGGCCGACGCCGCCCTCGGCGCCCCCGCCCACCTCGTACCCCGCGGCGGCTTCGACGCCAGCATGATCACCTACAACTGCTGGGACATCGCCCCGGCCTGGCGCGAGCAGCTGGCCGAAGGCGGGCGCCTGGTCCTGCCGCTGGAGATGGGCGGCTACACCCGGGCGGTCACGTTCGAGCGGCGCGGCGAGGTGCTCCACGCCCGCCACTTCACCTACTGCGGCTTCGTCCGCGACCAGGGCCGGCAGGCCCGCCCCGTCCCGGTCGTCCCCTTGCTCGACGGCGCGCTGACGCTGCGCTTCTACGACGGCGCCACAGCCGGCACGGAGGGCCTGGAGAAGGCCTTGCGCGAGCTGCGGCACGAGGTCGCCACCGGTGTGACCATGGACGGGGCGAACTCCTACTTCGGCTCCCTGCAGCTGTACGCGGCCACCACCCTGCCCAACTTCTGCCGCCTGGTCGCCCACCAGGACCCGGCCGAGGGGGTGACCGACATCGCGAAGGACCGCGACGCACCCGCGATCCTCGGTGACGCCTCGCTCGCCTACCTGATCCACATCCAGACCAAGGATGGTGATCGCCCGGAGGACAAGCAGTGGGAGTGGACCGTGCACGCCTTCGGCGAGCAGGGTCCCGAGCTCGCCGAGCAGCTCGCGGCCACGGTACGGGCCTGGGACCGCCACATCCGCGCCGACGACAACGACAAGCACACCGATCCCGTCCTGACCGTCCACCCGGCCGGCACGCCCGACGACCTGCTGCCCACCGGGGAGGTCCTGGACAAGGCATCCTCCCGGCTGGTGTTCCGGTGGCCGGGCCGCCACGGACACCTCCCGGCCCCCGCGCGGCCCACCGACACGATCACCGCGACCGCGGGGGACGCGTGATCATCTGGCTGAACGGGCCGTTCGGCGGCGGCAAGACGACCCTCGCCGCCGGGCTGTGCCGCGCTCTGCCCGGCGCGACGGTCGCCGACCCGGAGGCCGTCGGCGACCTGCTGCGCAGCACGCTCGCCGACCACGCCCTGCGCCCCCGGGACTACCAGGACCTTCCGCTGTGGCGGCAGCTGACCGGCGCCTTCGTCGCCGGCCTGCTCCGGCACACGGGCGACCCCGTCATCGTGCCGATGACCGTCCTCAACCCCGACCACGCCGAGGAGATCTTCGCCCGGCTGCGCCAGGTGGGCGGCTTCCACCACCTCGTCGTGCACACCGAACCGGCAGCCCTCCAGAAGCGGATCGCGGTCAGCTGGGAGTTTCCCGGCGACGCCGAACGCAGCGAAGCCGTACGCGCCTACCGCCGCCGGCGCGCATCCGACTACGAGCAGGCCGCCATCGGCTGGATGCACACGGGCGGCCACGTCATCGACACCAGCGCCCTCACCTCCGAGCAGACCCTGCACGCGGCCCTCGAACACCTGCGTCTCCCCGTCCCTGCACGGCCCCGACCACTGGAGGCACCACAGGCATGACCGTCACCATCCACGCTGTCCCGGCCTCCGCCAGGGGCGACCGAGACTCCTGTCCTTCCCGTCCTCGCCGAGCGCGCGGGGTGTGGTCGTGAGCACGGTGGCCGGCTCCGCGGCCGGTTCCCCGTCCGCGGCGGTGTTCGTGCCGCCGCACGAGCGCGACGACCAGGTCCGGATGCGCCGTGCCCACGCGGCCGCAGCCCGGACTTTCAAGGTGGCGGCCACCGGCCCAAGCGTATGGGGCTGGCAGGGCCGTACCCTTGGCCGCCGGGCCGGCCAGTGGTGGCTCCGCCTGGTGTGCGCGCCGCAGGACAAGCGCAACCTCCGCATGTGGGAGGGAACGTCCACGGCCGACCACGCGCTCCCTACGGCCGTGCCGAGGCCCCGGCTTCATGACGTGCTCGAATGGTCCGCGCACGGCCACGCCTACCGCGCGGAGCTGTCCGAGTACGTGCCGCTGCCCGCCCTCCAGACCGGCGGCCCGGTCCTCACCGCGGACCCCGATCTGCCGTCCGCCTGGTGGGCCGACCTCCGCCGGGCGCTGGAGGCGACCGCAACCGTCGTGACCGACCGGCAGGCCGTACGGCAGCAGTGGATCGACAAGAACCTCACCCGGTTCCTGGGCATCCCCGCCTTCCAGGTCAGCGCCTGGACCACGGGCCACGGTGACCTGCACTGGGCGAACCTCACCGGCCCGCCGCTGGTCATCCTCGACTGGGAGTCATGGGGCCTGGTTCCCGTCGGGTTCGACGTCGGGCTGCTCCACGCCTACAGCCTCACCCGGCCGGCCACGGCCGTCCGGATCCGCTACGAGTTCGCGCATGTTCTGGACACGCCTTCGGGACGGACCGGGGAGCTGGTGGCGCTCGCCCAGCTCCTTCAGGTCGCCGGGCGCGGTGGCCACCCGGACCTCGCTCCCCACCTCGCTCGCCGGGCCGAGCACCTCACCGGCACGCCCGTCCCCGTACTGTGACCGACCTGGAGATCCCCGTGCTGCCCAGTCTGCTTGCTGTCTTCGGCCATCCGGACGATGAGTCCCTCCTCGCCGGGGGCGTCCTCGCTCAGCATCACGCCGCTGGGGCCCGTACGGCGGTCGTCACCGCCACCTGGGCCCCCGACAGCCGAAGAGCTCCCGAGCTTGCAGATGCCCTGGCCGTCCTGGGCGCCGGCGCCCCCCGCCTGCTCGGCTACAACGACGCCCGCAACGCCGAAGCCGCGCCCGGTCGGCCCCGGCTCGTCGACGCCCCCGTGGACGAGGCCGTCGGCCGGCTCGTCGCCCACATCCGCGACTTCCGACCCGACATCGTGGTCACCCACGACGCCCTCGGCCAGTTGACGGGTCACCCCGACCACGTACGCACCCATCAGATCACCCTGCTCGCCGTCGAAGCCGCCGGCCTTGCCCACCTGCATCCCGAAGCGGGCCCCCCGTGGCAGCCGGCCGCGCTGTACACGGCCACGCACCCCGAGTCCGGCGTCGGCATGCTCGGCCCGCTGCTCGAAGGGGTGGGGAAGAAGGTCCTCGCGGTCCCGGATTCATACGTGACCACCAGCGTCGACGTCACCCCCTGGGCCGACGTGAAGTGGGCCGCGATCCTCGCGCACCGCGGCGAGGTTGCGCGCGAGCGGCCCCTGCCCGGCATCCTCGCCCGCCTCCCCGAAGACGACCGCGCCCAGATCATCAGCACCGAGCACTTCACCCGGCTCTCCCCCGGTCCCACGAAGGGCGCCCCGGACCGGCTGACCGCCTGACACCCGGCCCCGTGCCGACCAACCACGAGCAAGCACTCACCGATCGGAGAGAGATGCCCACAACTTCTGCACCCGATGAACGTCCCCGTGCGGCCAGGACCTTGAGGCTGGCGGTCGCGCAGAGCACGGTGCCGGAAGACCCCACTGATCGAGGCGCACTGCGGGCGGCTGGGCAGGAGATCCGGGCCCTGATGGCCGAGGCCTCCGAGGCTGGTGCGCGGTTGGTGCAGTTCTGCGAGGGAGCGCTCACCTACCCGAGCAAGCACGTGATGGCAGCCGGCCCGGACGGGACGCTGGTCCCGGCTGACTGGAGCCGTGCCGCCTGGGACGTCCTGCGCGAGGAGGCCGAATCGATCGCCGCGCTGGCGGGGGAACTGCGGCTGTGGACGGCGTTCGGGTCGCTCCACCCGCTCACACCGCCGAACCAGCCCCACAACAGCCTCTTCGTCGTCTCCGACCGCGGCGAGTTGGTCGCCCGGTACGACAAGCGCTTCCTGTCGCATACCGAGGTCTCCTACCTGTACTCCCCCGGATATCAGCCGCTGGTCATCGAGGTGGACGGCATCCGGTTCGGCTTCGCGCTGTGCATCGAAGCCAACTTCCCGGAGATCTTCGCCGAGTACGAACGCCTGGACGTCGACTGCGTCCTGCTGTCGGTGATGGTCGACGACGCACCCCGGGCCCGCGTCGCTCAGGCATACGGAACGCTCTACAACTACTGGCTGGGCTACGCCATCCCGGCCCAGTTCAGCGCAACGGCGCCGTCCGGGATCGTGGCACCCGGCGGCCGGTGGCTGGCGCGCTGCTACGCGAACGGACATCCCGCCCTGGCGATCGCGGACATCGACCTCGACTCGCAGGACGAAGACATCAACATGGCCGTCCGCCACGCCCGCCCCTGGAGGCGCTCCGCCCGAGCCGGACTCTACGGCGAACGGATCCCCGTGGGAGACCCCCGCAGCGATGTACGCACAGCGTTCTGAAAACGCCCTTCCTGCGAATCGTCGGCCCGGACTGAAGGCCGTCCACGAAACCGTGGCGCGGCTCGCGCCTTCGCCGACAACCCCGGCCATCCCCTGTAACAGCCCAGCGCCCCACGACGTGACCGGAGAAAGATAGACATGACTACGACTTCCGCGCCCGACGAACGCGCCAGCGTCGCGATGAGGGATGAGGCGTACGGGGCACTGCGCGCCTCGGCCGCCCTGTGGGCCGGCACCTCCGTGCTGATCACCAACCAGCGCGGTCAGATCCTGCTCCAGCGCGTGACCTACCGCCCCACCCGCCTGCTGCCCGGCGGCGCCGTCGATCCAGGCGAGTCCCCCGCCAAGGGCGCCGCCCGCGAGCTGGAAGAGGAGCTCGGCGTCACGGCGGCCGTCACCCGGGGGCTGGCCGTCGACTGGGTCTCCCCCGCCGGTCGCACAACGCCCCCCGCCATGAAGTTCCCCGGCGAGCTACTGCACGTCTTCGACGGCGGCATCTGGGACGACGACCAGATCACGGCGATCCGGCCCCGCCCGGGCGAGATCGACGGCATCGAGTTCGTCGAACCCGCCGACCTGCCCACCTTGATGGCTCAGGACGACGCCCGCCGCGCCCTGTCCGCACTCCGTGCCCGCATCAACGGCTCCGGCCCCGTCATCTTGGAGGACGGGGCCCCGATCGCCCCCACCGTCCTCGACAGGGTCGGCGTCCTGCGCACCGCCCGAGCCCGCCATCACTTCCCCTTCCACCCCGGCCCCGTCCCCGACGGCCCCACGGTCCGCCAGTCCTGGGCCTGGGCCTTTGCCCCGGACGGGCGTGTTCTCGTACTCCTCGAACCCGATACCGGCGCGGCCTGCCTGCCCGGCGGCACCCCGGAACCCGCAGACCACGCCGATCATGAGGCCACGTTGATCCGTGAAGCCCGCGAGGAAGCCGCCGCCGAACTGGCCGGCATCCGGTACCTCGGATACCTGTCAGACCCCGAAGAATCCTGCGTGCGCGTCCGCTACGCCGCCGCTCTGACGAGCCTCGGCCCAGCCCCTGTCGACCCGGCCACCGGCCGCACCTACGCCCGGATCCTGGCCACCCCGGAACAGGCCCTGGAACTCTTCGACGGGGGGCCTCCTGCGGCCGAGCAGCTCCAGGCGGTCCACCAGGCCCGAGCCCTCCTCGCCATCCCCCGGGCCGGTCTCCAGCCCGTCACCGAACTCAGCGCCCCGACCGCCTGGTAGCTCAGCACCCCGAAGCAAAGCCGGCCGACTCGACAAACCCCCCCTGTCCGACACCGTTGCCTCGGCCTACCAGTCCTCTGCGCCCCGGCACCACATTCAGGAGACCCCACCCGGGGCGCCGTTCCCCGCCGACGCGGCCCACTGCACCACCACCCCGCCGGGCGTGCAGAAACGCCCCACAGCCGTGCGGGTCCCCGCGCTGCCGACGAATCAAGGAGCCCTGTTGAACACAAACCCGCACGACACCAGTTCCCTCATCTTGATGAGCGACCCGCGCGTGGCCGCCGTCCCCGTCGTGGAATGCGACGAGCCGCTCGTCGACGTCCGCGGAACCCTGCTGGTCGACGACCGCAGGTCCGACCCAACGGGAGCCTTCGCTCATCTCCGCCAGGGAGTTCTCGACCGGCTCCTTCACGCCCAGTCGCTCCTGCCCACCGGCCTGCGCCTGCTGTTCATCGAGGGCTACCGCCCTCCCGCCCTGCAACAGCGCTACTTCGAGGAGTACGCGGACGAACTCCGTACGGCCAACCCGTCCTGGACACAGGAACACCTCCACGAGGCCGCCAGCCGGTACGTGTCCCCTCCGCAGATCGCCCCGCACAGCGCCGGCGCCGCCGTCGACCTCACCCTCGTGGACGCCGACGGCACCGAGCTCGACATGGGCACGCGCGTGAACGCCAGCCCGGAGGAGTCCGACGGCGCCTGCTACACGCACGCGACCTCCATCAGCCCCCAGGCCCGGACGAACCGGACCACCCTCGCCACCGCCCTGTCCGCCGCCGGCCTCGTGAACTACGAGACCGAGTTCTGGCACTGGAGCTTCGGTGACCGGTACTGGGCCCTAATGACCAACCAGCCGGCGGCCCTGTACGGGCCGCACGTCCTTCCCTGACCGGGCCGCGTTCGCCCGCGGCCACCAACCCCTCGAGCAAGGAGAAGTCGAAGGTGTCACGCACCATACGTTTGGCCAACCTCAATGCCTACAAACTCGGGCACGGCCTGATCGGCGGCGACTCGTGGAAAGCCCGGGTCACCACCATCCGGGAGATCGCCCCGGACGTCCTCGCGCTTCAGGAGGTCGTCGTGGACGAGACCCGGCCGCCGTCGGAATGGGCGGTCGAGGCGTCCGCCGTCGTCCAGCAGCTCGCCGCCGAGTGCGGCATGAGCGCGACCACGCTCCGCGCCGACGGCACGCCGGGCCCCACCGCCATGGCCAGCAACATCAACCGCGGCTGGTACACGGCACTGCTGTGGAACCCGGAGACCGTGGAACCGGTCCGGGGCGGGTTCCGGCCCCTGGGGGCTCCGGACTTCTGGCACGGGTACACCACCTGCGCCTTCGACGTCGGCGCCGCCGAGCCGATCACCGTCGGCTCCTACCACGGAGACCCATTCCGAGGTGACCTCCGCCGGCACGAGGCCTTCCGCATCAAGAGCGTCTTCCGTACGACCGGCGGCGCCAAGCCGGGCCTGCTGCTCGGCGACTTCAACGCCCTGTCCGCGGCGAAGGTCCCCGGCCCGGACGGCGAGCAGTACTACGACGCGGAGCCCTATCTCGACCACGACCACGACGACCTGGAGTACCAGCTCCTCGACGGGACGATCGGCGGCGAACAGCTGGCCGACCGCCGGCAGGCCGAGGTCCTGCTGCGCCGCGGGTTCATGGTCGATGCCGCCGCACACCTGGGCGTGCCGTGGCAGCCGACCGTCGGCCACTGGGAGGACGGACGCGGGGACCCGGACCCGTGGGGCCCGCGTCGTATCGACCTGGTGCTCGCCACCCGGCCCGTGGTGCCCGCGCTCGTCGGCTACGCCACGCACAGCAGCCCGGCCGCGAAGACCGCCTCCGACCATCTGCCGGTGGTCTGCACGATCGACCCGTCCAAGATCAGCAAGGAGCGGTGATGCGCCGGTTCATGGGACCGAGCAGGCTCTGGGGCAGCGAGGACGGCCCGGACGAGGACTGGATCAAGCCCCATGTCCTGTGGCTCCCGCAGGACCAGCCGCAGGTCATGGCCTACTTCGGCCGCCTGAGGGAGGTCGTGGCCCACTTCCCGGACGTGATCACGCCGATCGCGGACGAAGACCTGCACATGACGGTCCAGTCCGTGCGCCAGCTCAACACCGGCGGCGTGCGGGTCGATGAGGAGCAGCTCGCCGCGGCCGCCCGCACGGTCCAGGCGGAGCTGGACCAGATGGCTCCGTTCGACATCGAGATCGGGCCAGCCCGGGCGTCGGGCTCGGCCGCGATCGTGGAGATCTGGCCCGAGGAGGGGCCTGCGGAGCTCAATCGCCGCGTCCGCGCGGGGCTGGAGGCGGCGGGGATGGTCCTGCCGCCCGCCGAGGAGCACTTCTGGCCGCACATGTCGACCGGCTACGGCGCGCGCGACAGCGACACCCCGGAACTGGCCGAACGCTCGGATCAGTTCGCCTCGGCCATCGGCAAGGCCATCCGGCCGGCCATCCGCACCTCGGCGACCGTGAGGACGGTGTGGCTGGTGTGGGAGCGCCAGCACCCCGATCTCAACACGTACACCTTCGAGCGACGGTACGCGCTGCACCTCAAGGGGTGAGACCGGTAGCCGTTCCCGGTGCCGCCTGCTCCCGGCGGGCGGCACCGACCGCGCGCACCGCACCGACTGCGAGAGGCTGCGGCCGGGAGGCGCGGAGTTCTATGCCTCGGCGTGCTGGTGCCAGGGCACGCCCGGCTTCACCTGCCCGATCAGGTAGCGGACGCCCTGGTTGTCGTCGGGGTTGGTCCACAGGCTGTTGCCGAGCACGGCCTTCGCCTTCGCGGTCTCGCCGAGCCGCCACCACGTCAGTCCCAGTCCGTGCAGGGCCCGGTGGAAGGGGCGGTTGGCCAGTTCGCCCCAGGCCAGCACGCCGTGGAACGCCGACGGCAGTGACAGCTCTGCAACCGCGACGGCCGTCTGGTAGAAGCCCAGGGCCTCGGACAATGCGGAGTCGTCGGCCTCGGCGCGCTCGAACGCGTCGCTGCCCAGGTGGGCCCAGCAGTCGATCTGCCGCGGGTCCTCGCGCACGGCTGCGAGCAGTGCCTCGCGGTAGGCCGTGTCGTTCCCCGTGTGCTCCCGCAGGTCGAGCGCGCGGTCCACGGGCGGGGAGCCTTCCCCGACGTACGGGTTGGGCATCCGGTAGTACGGCCGCGGCCCTGCCTCACGTACGGCGCGCCACCAGGCCCAGGACGGCTTGCCGCCGAGGTCGGCTGCGGAGGAAGGACGAGCGCCCCACCCGCTCTCTGAGTGCGGGTCGTAGTCCTCGCCGCCGAAGGCGGGGCCGGCTGGAGTGATGCCGGCGCGATGAATGCGTTCGAGGATCCGTCGGGTGTCGCAGCGCTCGTAGTGATCGGTGATCTCGGACAGGTACAAGTACCGGCCCCGACGGTCATCCTCTCCGTCCTCCAGGGGCGGTGGCAGTACGCGGCGCAGGCTGTCGAGCAGGCCGGACAGCACTTCCTCGGCCTGGTCCGCGGTCAACGGCCACGACAGCCCCGATACGCGCACCGCGTGAAACACGGGAGCCCAGAGCGCGTCCTCGTCCAAGCCGCTGCGCTGGGCCAGCCTCGCGCGCAGCGCGCTCTCGCTCACGGAAGTAGTGGCCGGCACAACGATCTCCTCGCCTGTTCGCGGTGCGCAGTGAGCGCGTGATTCACCGGGAGCGTACCCACCTGCCACTGCCTGAACGACCGTAGAGGCCCGGGCTCCTTACCGGGGGCGAATCCGTCATGTTCACCCACGAACAGGTCCTTGTGTGCACGTCGTGGTCGGGGGCCGCGGCTCTGGAACGGTGTAATTCTTCATCCGGGGGATCGCGATGCCCGCGGGTCCAGGGAGCAAGAAGACCGACCAGCCGGTTCACGGTGAGCGTGGCGGCACTACGCCAACAGCGCAGTGCAGTGGCGGACTTGGCGGGCCGCGACTGGGACTTGGTACGTTCAGACATATGACGCTGCGCTCGGTGGATCTGCGTAAAGAGCCTGTAGAAGGCGTGCTGGACCGTGTCGAGCGGTCGCTGGGGATGAGTCTCGACCGCGAGCGCGTGGTGCGTAAGCGTCGCTCGGTGGGGGCGCGTACGGACCGCGGTACGTGGGTGCGCATCGAGCGCCGCGGGCTGGACCGGATCGGGGTCCAGGGCGGGGACGGTATCGCGTCCGCGGAGGCACTGACCGAGGTGGCGAAGCCGGCCTGGTTCGCCGGGGTGGCGTGGCGGGACGAGACGGAGCCGGTGATGTGGCGGGCGGACGAGACGGAGCTGCTGCCTGGGACGCCGGTGGGCAGCGCGGTGCTGACCAAGGAACCGCGGCTGTCCGAGGAGTGGTGGGCCGCGTTGAACGCCTCCCTGGATGCTCTGCGTGGGCAGCGCACCAACCGGATCGCGACGCCGGACACGGAGACCCTGACGCAGGAGCTTGTCACGGGGACGATCCGAGGGGTCTTCCCCGACGTCGATACGTCCCTGGGCGAGTGGCATCCGGCGCACGCCGATTTCAACTGGGCGAACCTGACGGCGCCGGTTTTCTGCGCGTTCGACTGGGAGGACTGGGGCATGGCGCCGCGCGGTCTGGACGCGGCGACCCTGTGGGGGGCGTCCCTCGCGGTCCCGTCCCTCGCCGACCGAGTCCGCAGCGAGCGGCGTTGCGATCTGGAGACTCGAGATGGCCGTCTGATGACGCTGTTCGTCGCGGCGAAGATCCTCGGCCCTTACGCCGACCCGGACGACCCCCGACTGGGGGCCGCCCGGGAGACGGCGGAGCGAGTGGTGCTGGAACTTCAGCCGCGCTGCTGACGACGGGCCCGGAGGAGCCGCCTGTACTCCTGGACGACCTGGTCATCGACCTCGTACGCCAAGGCGTCGACCAGCTCGCGCAGGTGGTCGGCGTTGTCCGTCCCGACCGCGACCGCGTCGACCGAGGGCAGGCGAAACGCCGAGCGGTACACCGCCTGGACCGGTGTGGCCGTCGGGGAGTCCCGCAGGAAGATCCGCGGGTCGAACTTTCCCCACACCGCCTCGGTCGTACTGCCACCGAAGGGGCACATCCCCCACACCCGCACCGGCCGCCACCGCGTCACCAGGGCTTCGGCCGTTTCGAGGACGTCGGCGCCCACCAGCAGTCCCGCCCGGATCATGAGGACGTCAGGACGGGGTATGTCGAGGCTCATGAGCGGACGCGGGTCCCAGCTCGATATTCCCCACTTGCCACATAGCCCCGCTCGTGCGGCGTCGGCCAGGACCGTGCACGCCTGCGCCATCGTCTCGGCGTCGGGATGGGAGTACTCGGGGTTGTGGAGGAACACGACCTCCGGTTCCCGTCCCAGGTCCTTCGCGGCCCGCTCGACCTCGCAGCGCAGCCGGGCGGGGGCGAGGGAGTGTTCCCCGGGGAAGTACCCGACCTTGGTGGAGACCGAGAACTTCGGCAGGAGGTCGCCGGCCACCGTGTTCAGTACCTCGTGGGAGCGGTGGCGGAGGTAATTCGAGGCGGTGTCGAGGTGCGTTACCCCGAGGTCGGCGGCTGCTTCGAGTACGTCACGGGCGTGACCAGACCGGTATAGCCCGAGGACGACATCTCCGTCAGTGGCTCGCACAGGCCCTCCGTGATCAGCAGGTCGGCCAGGGTGGTGGTGTCCTCGTCGGCGCCGTCGAGGTGAACCGGATGACCCGACAGGAGCGTGCGAATGCCCACTTCCGCGCGCTCGTGGAAGGTCAGCCGCTTGCCTCCGCCGAGGACCTGGACCGTGTCGCCTGACCGGACGATGCGGGGGGCGAACTCGGTGACGGCCACGACGGCGTCGGGACGGCCGAAGGCGGCCACGTGGGGCATGTGGCGTGCGGGCGGGGTGCTGGAGCGCAGTTCGTCCAGGTACTGCTCCGGACTGTGGGCGGCGGCCAGCGTGCTGAGCCTGTCCGCCAGCGCCTTGGGTCCCGCTCCGCCGGCGCCTTCCAGGTCCCGGCGGAACGCCTCGTCGGCCCGGGCGGCGTCGGAGAGGAAGTTGACCCACGTGACGCCGGTGCGTTTGGTGAAGCCGAACGTCACGTGCAGCGAGTGGCCATCGCTTCCGGAGCCGAGGCGGGTGGCGGTGTGCCAGAAGCCGCGGGGGATGTGCATGACGTCGCCGGCTCGCATCGTGCCCTTCCACAGCACTTCCTCGGAGGACGTACGGTTGCGTTCCGCGTCGCGGTACATCGGTGCCGCCCGGGACGGGCCGCGGACCTCCCATGACTTCTCGCCGGACAACTGCACGGCGATGACCTCGTGGTCGTCCCAATGCAGATGGAATCCGTCCGTGTCGCCGACCGCGAGGTAGGCGTTGGCGGAGGTCAGCTCGCCCGACCACCAGCCCAGGGCCCGGCAGGCGACTTCCAGCGTCGGGTCGAAGAAGTCCACGTGGTCCAGCACCACGGTGCCGCCCTCGTTGAGGATCCGCCCGAGGGCCGCCATGTCGGCCTGGCTCACAGCCTGTCTGCGCCGGTTGACGCTGGTAGAGAGGAACGTGGACGGGTGGATCTCCTCGCCCTCGGCGTAGCAGCGCAGTTGCGGGTTGGCCAGGTGACGGTGCTTGATCAGGTCCAGCAGCTTGTGCGGGGTCAGCAGGCGGGCGGGCAGGTCCGGGTCCGTGAGACGGCCGCGCGCGAACGCGGTCCCCACGGAGCCCGGCCCGTCCCAGCCGAGCGCCTTCTCGATGTGGGTGACGAGCCGGTGCTCCATGGATCCCTTACTCCTTCGGGAGGTTCAGGTCACGGTTCTCACCGTCGTCTCCCGCGCTGTTCTGCGAGCTGGTGATGTCGGACCGCTCAGACTCGCTCCGGTCGTGCGCGGTCGCCAGCTCCTCCACCGCGATCAGAAGCGCGGGGCTGGTCCCCGACGTCTGCGTGGACGCTCTGTCGGCCATCGACGCTCTCCTCTCGGTCGCCACCGCCCGGTTCCGGGCGAAGGTCTGAGTTAACCCGCGTCCAGCAGAGGGCAGTAGGGCGAGATTCGGACATATGAGCGAGGCGCGAATTATCGGCGACACCGCATCTGTGTCCGATGAGGGCGCGGCCGCCCTGTTGAGGCATGCGGGAGGGATGTCGATGCCGCCGCCGACGAGCCTCGCCGCCTGGCGGATATGCGTCGGATCCTCCGAAGCTGTACGCCCGCAGCGTACCGGACGGGTACGCTGTCGGCGTACCTTCTGTAGGCCTCCGCGGCACACCTCTGGGAGTCGACGATGCGGGACACCGCGAGCCCGTTCGAGTTCGACGGGCCAGTCCCTCCTGACTGCATGATCAACCGGCGGTCGGAAGCAGACGTGATCAGGGAGTGGACTCGCGAGAGCCAGTTGATGACCCTGGTAGCGCCACGGCGTTTCGGCAAGACGAGTCTGATCCGCAAGATCACGTCCGAGGGCGAGAAGACCGGCCTGATGGTGGTCACCGCTGACCTCTTCGAGGTGGCTAGCCTCTCCGACCTGGTGCTTCGCCTGGAGCGGGCGTGGGCCCAGCACACGCCCGAGGAGCTTCGGCCAGCGGTAGGCAAGATTCTCGGCAGCGCTCAGGCAGGTGTGTCGATCTCCGGGGGCGGATTCGCGCTGGCCATGGCGGACAGGCCCGACACCGACCCGGAGCCGGCCCTGCACGCGCTGCTGGAGTTGCCCGCCCGACTGGCTCAGCACCGGCCCGGGCGGATCTTGATCGTGCTGGACGAGTTCCAGTCCGTCGCCGGGGTCCCGGGTGCGCAGGCCCTGATCTGGCGGCACGCGTGGCAGGAGCGGCATGCCGTTTCCCACCTCTTCGCCGGCGGTGGGCCGGGGATGTTGTCGGCCGCGCCGGACGATGAGGGGCGCCCTGTCGAGCAGGCGCGGACGCTCCGGCTGGGCCGGCTGCCGTCCGCGGAACTCCGCACAGTGATCAAGGACCGGTTCGCCGCGGCAAACCGGGATGTCTCCGGTGTCATCGACGGGCTCTTGGCAGTGGGCGAGGGGCACCCTCAGAGGACCATGCTGCTGGCCCACCTGCTGTGGCTGGAAGTCTCTGCGGGCGAGCGGGCCACCGCCGATGATCTCGATGCGGCGATCGCTGTAGCCCTGCGACAGGTCGATGCGGAGGCCCGCGCCACGATGAGCGGGCTCACTGCGGGGCAGCGCAAGGTCCTGCGGGCTGTGGCCGAGTACGGCACGCCCATGGCGGCCCGGGCATCACGGACCCTGGGGCTTCCCAAGACCACGGCGCAGAAGGCGGCCCCGCACCTGGTGGCCACGGGGCTTATCGAGGACACGGACGAGGGGTGGCGCGTGGTCGATCCGCTGTTGGCCCGCTGGATCCGGACGAACTACGGGACACGCGCATGACCATGCAGCCTGATCACGAGGTGACGTTCGAACGCGGCCAGCGGGTACGGGTCCGGGCCGCCGGGGTGCCCGAGTTCGCCACGATCCGGTTCGCCCTCCCGGGCGACGAGCCGGGGTCGTGGGACCTCATCCTCGTCGACGACCAGGACCGCCGGCACGAGGTGAACCTGGCGGCCGGTGACACCCAGACGGTTCGTCCGCTGGTGAGCGACGGCCGGGCCGACTCGGCTCGCGTGCTGGCCGCCATGTGGACTCAGTGGATGTACGCGGCAGCCACGAACGCCGAGTCGAGTGCCATGGCGGCCACGCCGCTGAAGCCGTACGCGCACCAGACCACGGCCGTGTACGGCGCGATGCTGCCGCAGCCGCTGCTGCGTTTCCTGCTCGCCGACGAGCCGGGCACCGGCAAGACGATCATGGCCGGGCTCTACATCCGGGAGATGCAGCGGCTGGGCCTGGTCAAGCGCGCCATCATCGTGTGCCCGGCGAACCTGGCCACGAAGTGGGTGGACGACTTCGAGCGGCTGCTGGGCGGCGGGCTGCGACAGCTCACCTCGGCCACGGTCCGTGAGAACGCGCTGAACTCGAACGACCTGTGGGTGACCTCCCTGGAGCTGGCCGCGGTCAACCCCGCTGTCCAGGACGCGATCCGGCCGGACAGGGCCGGCTGGGACCTGGTGGTCTTCGACGAGGCACACCGGCTGACCCCGACCGCGGCCGGGTTCCATCAGGTTGGCCGTCTGCTGGCCAAGAACACCCCGCGGGCCCTGCTGATGACAGCCACCCCGCACCGGGGCAAGGAGTGGCTCTTCCGGCACCTTCTGCATCTGGTCGACCCGGAGATCTACCCGGACCCGGGCAGCGACCCCAACGTCGAGCTCAGTGCGCTCCGGCCGGGCCCGATCCACTTCCTGCGACGGATGAAGGAAGACCTGGTCGACTACGACGGCAAGACGCGCCTGTTCAAGGGCCGAACCGCCCACAACCACAGCGTCGCCCTGTCGTCGACCGAGTACGGCTTCTACCAGGCCGCGCTGGACATGGTCGACCGGTACTTCGCGCCCTCGGCGCAGCCGCTCGCCCGCATGGTCTACGGCAAGCGGGCCGCGTCCAGCCTGCATGCCCTGGCCGAGACGCTCCGCCGGCGCCACGACCACATGGGCGCCATGAGCGAGGCCGAAGCGGCCCTCATCGCCGACCGCGAGGACCAGGGCGACGAGGCGGAGATCGACGAGGCCAAGGTCATCCACTCGAGTTCGACGTCCACGCGAGCCGAGCGGGCGGCGATCAAGAACCTCGCGGACCAGATCAATGCCACGATCGGCAACCCAGCGTGGACGCCGTCGAAGTGGAAGCGGCTGGTCGAGGACTGCCTGGCCAAGCACGGAATCCTCCCCGGCAACGGCGAGCAGGCCGTGGTGTTCACCGAGTACGCCGACTCGGCCGAGTGGATCGCCCGGCGCCTCGAAGCCGAGGGGTTCACCGCCCGCCTCTACTCCGGACGGCAGAACAAGGCCGAGCGCGACGAGGTGCGCCGGGCCTTCATGCGCGGCGAGTTCCAGGTCATCGTCACCACCGACGCCGGCAACGAAGGCATCGACCTGCAGGCCGCCCACGTGCTGGTCAACTACGACATCCCCTGGTCCCTGGTCCGCCTTGAACAGCGCATGGGACGCATCCACCGCGTCGGCCAGCTCCGCGATGTCCACCTGTACAACCTGGTCGCCACCGACACACGCGAGGGCGAGACGCTCCTGCGGCTGCTGGACCACTTCGTCACCGCGGCGAACGAGCTGCGCGGGCAGATGTTCGACAGCCTCTCGGCCGTCGCCGAGATCACGGGCATCGACTACGACAAGTGGCTGTCCGACCTGTACGGCAACGACGAGATCAAGAAGCAGCAGGCGATCGACGCCGCCCGCGCCGTCCAGGCACAGGAACTCACCCGCGCGGCCCGGCAGGTGCGCGACAACGAGCGTCGCCTGGCCAGCCAGGTCGACGCAGTCGCCGCGCTGACCCTGCTCCAGCGCGACTTGTTCGCCCGGATCAACCCCGCGATCGTCGAGGCGTACCTCGACCGGCTCGCCGCCGCCGGCGTGCTCCGGTCGGCCCCTACCGCCGCCGGCACCGGATTCCGGCGACTGTCGCTGACCGGCGGGGCACGGTTCCCGGCCACGCTCGGCAGCGCGAGCGAGGTCCACATCGCCACCAGCGGCGACGCGGTACGCGAGGCCGCGGAGAGCATCGACGTCGGCGACACCATCACCCTCGGGCCCGGCGAGCCGGGGTTCGCCGACCTGATCGGCATGGCCGAGCACGCCCTGGCCGAGGACCTGCACCAGTCCGGCGCCGCCGCCGACCCCACCAGCCTCACCCCGTACGACCTGTACGCGTACACGGCGACCATGACCGAGAGCGACGGCAAGCGCGCCAGCATCTGGGCGAGCCTGGTCAAGGTCGACGACAGCGGCAACGCCCGTCCGGTGCGGTGGGAGACCCTGGCCAACCTGGTGCCCACCGGCCAGCACGGGACCGCGCCCCATCCCGCACGCGAAGGGCATGCGCTCACGACGGCCCGCGAGGTGGCCGCCGCCACGGTCACCGAGCACCGGCGGGTACGGGCCGACTGGTTCGCCCAGGCACGCCGGGACCTGACGAACCTGCCGCTGAGCCTTACCGAGGACATCGACGACCGGACCAAGCGGGTCGAGCTGCGGCGCCGTCTTCAGGCCCAGACCGCCCAGCGGCTCGACGAACTCGAGCGGCTCGCGGACGTGCAGCTGACCGACCCGAAGCTGATCGGCCGGATCCGTGTCCTGGCCGCGGCCGACGTCACCGTCCAGGCGGAGATCGATGCCGAACTGGTCTCCATGCGGCACGTCCAGAACCTCCTCGAAGACGACGGGTGGACAGTGGAAGACGTCCACACCGAGAGCCGCGGCTACGACCTGGAAGCCCGCCGCAACAGCCAAATCCGGCACGTCGAGGTCAAGGGCGTACTGGGCAGCGCGGCCAGTGACGGCATCCGGATGACCGGCAACGAGGTCCTGATCGCCACCCAGCACCGCAAGGACTACTGGCTCTACGTCATCGACCAGTGCGCCGACGGCCGGGGCCGCTTCTTCGGTGCCTACCAGGACCCCGCCACCCTTTTCGCCAACGACATGACCGGGAGCGCGGTCTTCCGCGTCCCGGGCAGCAGCCTCAAGAACGCACCGGGGAGCAACACATGACCAGGATGATCGAACGATGGTTTCCCAGCGCGGAGGTGTCGGCCAACAGCGACAAGGGCTGGGGGTCCGGCAACAGCGAGATCTCCCTGTTCATGTGGTTCGCCAAGCGGCCCACCGCCCAGGCCAAGGCAGCCACCATCTGCTCGCTGCTGCCGTGGCCCGACGACACCGAGGAGCAGACGCGGCTGCAGAACCTGGTCCGGGACGCGATGAGAGGCCGCTACGCCGCATGGGGCGACCTGCAGGCCGAGATCGCCAAGACGAATCCCGACGGCGCGACCACGCTCGACCCGTTCTCGGGCCGGGGCATGATCCCCCTGGAATCCGCGCGCCTGGGCGTGCGGGCATCGGCCGTCGACTACAGCCCGGTCGCGGTACTCGCCAGCCACCTGCTCACCTCCGCGCCGTTCGAAGACTGGAGCGAGGAGCCCGAGCTTCCCTTCGGGGAAGAGCGGGACCACCTCCTGATGTCCCGTACCGACCGGCTGCTCGGCGATCTCGAATCGCTGTTCGCGGAGATCCAGACCCGGCATGCGGCCGCCATGAGCGACGTCTACCCCCGCCACAACGGTGCCCTGCCGTGGGGCTATCTGTGGTCCGTCACGATCCCCTGCCAGGAATGCCACCACCGGTTCCCGCTCATCGGCTCCTACGAGCTGATGCCGGCCCGTGGTGAGCGAGGGGCCGTGTCGTTCTACATCGACGCGGACCGGGCCTCCGGCACGTGGGAAGCGGTCGTGACCCCCGGAAAGCCCACCCGCACGCCCACGCTGACCAATGCCGTGGTGAACGGCAAGAAGGTAGCGGGCAAGAGCGCGATCTGCGTGTTCTGCAACCACGTCCACCCGCTCGCCGTTCACCGCCGCCTGCTGGACGAGGGGCAGGGCCAGGACGCTCTGGTCCTCGCTGCGGACACCGACGCCAAGAGCCAGAAGACCTTCCGCCAGCCCACGGACGCAGAACGCGAGGCCGTCGCAGCGGCCGACCGGGCACTGGCCGCGGAGCCGGCGTTCAGCCCGTTTCTGCCGGCCGTTCCGGACGAAGGCATCGCACCGGGCAACAACAACATCATCGGCCCGAGCATCTACGGGGCGAAGACCTACGGCGACTTCATGGTCACCCGCCAGACCCTGTCGTACGTACGGCTCGCACGCATCATCAACGAGCTCGGCGACGAACTGACCACCGCCGGATTGTCACGGGATTACGTGCGGGCCCTGACCGGGTATGCGACCGCGGTCGTGGTGAAGAAGCTGCGCCGCTCCACGCGCGGCGCCCGGTTCCAGAGCAAGGGCGGTGCGCAGGTCGGGGATCTGTTCGTCAACGAAGGGTCGATCACCTTCTCCCACGACTTCTTCGAGGCCGGCATCGGAGACGGCCCCGGAACATGGAAGTCGATCGCGAGCAACGTGCTGGCCGCGTGCCGCAACCTGTTCGCCGACCTGCGCGGCGCACCGGCCTCCGTGCAGCGGGGAACCGCGACCGCGCTGCCCTTCCCGCCCCGTACCTTCACCGCGGTCGTCACCGACCCGCCGTACGACCAGATGATCGCGTACGCGGACGCCTCCGACCTCTTCTACACGTGGGCGAAGCGGTGCCTGCACAACACCTGGCCGGAGCTCGCGATCACGGCCGATCCGCACGGCTGCCAGGACAAGAGCCAGGAGATCATCGTCAAGCGGGTACGAGGCGAAGCCCCCGACGAGCACCGCACCCGCGAGCACTACGACACCCTCATCGCCGACGCCTTCGCCCAGATGCGGCAGGTCGTCCGGGACGACGGTGTGGTCACGATCGTCTTCGGCCACGGGGAACCCGAGGTGTGGCAGCGGCTGCTGCACTCGATCGAGCGAGCCGGACTGGTGATGACCGGCTCCTGGCCGGCCAACACCGAGTCCGGCGGCCAGCAGGGCAAGGCCAACATCGAGACGACCCTGACCATGGCCTGCCGCCCGGCTCCGGCGGGCCGCCCGGCCGGCCGTAAGGGCGCCGTCGAGGCGGAGATCAAGACGGAGATCAAGCAGCGCTACCCCGACTGGGAGCGGTGGGGCCTGGCACCCGCAGACATGCTGATGGCCGCCGCCGGCCCGGCCATGGAAGTCGTGGGCCGCTACAGCGAAGTCCTCGACGCCAAGGGCGCGCCCGTCGACATCCACACGTTCCTGCCGCTGGCGCGCGCCGCGGTCCAAGAGGCCATGGCGGTCGAGGTCAACCGGCAGCCTCTGGCAGCCTTCGACGCCCGCACCCGGTTCGCCCTGTGGTGGATCAGGCTCTACGGCCGTCAGGTCCAGGCGAAGTCCGAGCTGCGGTGGCAGGCGCTCGCGTCCTCCCTCGACCTGGCCTCGGTGCGCAACCTCGTCGCAGACGCCGACAAGGGCGTCCGTTTCATCACCTCCCGCGAGTACAGCGGCAAGGTCGACGGGGACTCCGCTTCCATCGACGTCGCCTTGGCGCTCGCCGCAGCATCCGGCGAGGGACTGCAGGCCATGGGTCAGGTGCTGGCGGCTTCGGAGCGAGGAGTCGACGACACCTACCTGTGGTCGACCGTGCAGTTCCTCGCCGACCGGCTCCCCGACAACGACCCGGACTCCATCGCCTTCACCCGCGTCCTGCGCACCCGAGCCGGAATCGGCAGCGCCGCCGAAGCCGCCGCTGCCAGCGCGTTCGCGAGCGCACGCCGCCAGCAGGAGCAGGACGCCCAACTGAGGCTGCACTGATGACGAACACCGTACGAGCCCCTATGACCACCAGCCCAGGAGACCAGCAGTGACGACGAGCGTGACACCGTGGTGGAAGGCACTGAAGATCCGTGACGAGATCCTTAATGCCTCCGGCCAGATCGATGACGTGCAGATGTCACTGTTCCGGGCCGTCCACGCAACCGGCACGGACCGGCCGCCGTACGCGGACGCCGGCTACTACGGCGACATCACCCACCCCACCGAGCGCCTGATCGACCTGCTCACCGAGATCGCCGTCCGCATCGGTGGCGGCGAGGACCACCTCAAGGCCCGGGCCGTCACCCGCCTCGACCAGGGCATGGGCGGCGGCAAGTCACACGCCTGCATCGGCGCCTTCCACCTGGCCTCCTCCCCCGAGGCCCTGCTGGCCACAGAGCTCGGCGAGAAGGTCGCCGAGCGGGCACGGGCCAAGATGGGCCGCCCGCTCGCCCACGACCTCGGCCAGCCGCACGTCGTCGTCCTGCCCTGCGACAACATGACCGCAGGGGCCGGAGTGAAGGAACTCGACGGGCCGGCCGTCAGCCTCCACGAAAGGTTCCTGTGGCGGCTGTTCTCCAAGGACTACGCCCTCTATGAGCGCTATCAGCCGTTCTGGAGCGACAAGCACAAGATCGCCGAGGCGATCCGCGCAGTGAACCGGCCCGTGCTGATCATCGTCGACGAGATCCTCGACTACATCGGCAACGGCCTCGACGGCAGCAACAAGCCCGACCTCGCGGCCCAGGACATGGCCTTCCTCCGAGCCCTGCTCGACACGGTCAACGACGTGCCCCACGTCGCCATGCTCGTGGTGATGATCGCCTCCGACACCGACAAGACCGCTCTGTCGGCGGCCGCCAAGGAGCGCCGCGACGACCTCAACACCCTGCTCGAACGCAACGGCTTGCCAGCCACGGTCACCGAGGTGGGAGACTTCGCCGACATCCTCCGCCGGCGGCTGTTCGACACCGAGCCCGCCCGCGAGGTCCTCACCGCGACAGCCGCACTCTACGAACCGGTGCTCACCGACCGAGCATGGGCCAAGCACGTCTGGGAGCAGATCGGTGCTGACTGGCGGCGGAACTGGTCCGACGAGGTCGCCGCCTGCTACCCCTTCCATCCCATGCTGATGGCCCTGGCGAAGGACGAGTGGAGCCGGGTCACCGGGTTCCAGCGTGTCCGCTCCACGATCCGCATCTTCGCCGCCACCGTGTACGCCCTGCAGCAGCGGGGCAAGGCCGGCGCGTGGGCACCGGCACTCATCGGGCCGGGTGACCTTCCCCTGTCCGACAGCACCGTTCGTGAGGCGCTCCTGGGCAGCGGCCTCGTCGAGGACGACCGCACCATCGCGAACTACCGCAGCCTCGCCGAGATCGAGATCGTCAACCACGACGGCTCCACCGGAACAGCACGCCGCCAGGACCTCGAGCGTCCTGAAACCCCCTGGACCGAAGCCAATCCGCACGCGGCCGAGCGCGCGGCCACCTTCATCTTCCTGGCGAGCATCGTCGGCACCCTTCGCCCCGGACGGGGCCGCGGCGCCAGCGCACCCGAGGTCAAAGCCGTCACCAGCGTGCCGGACATGCGCTACACGATCACGGACGCCGACAGCGTGGTCGACGAACTCGTCGACCAGGGCAGGGGCATAAGCGCCCTCGACATCGTCCGCGGGCAGGGCAACAACAAGCCGGCCCGGTACTTCCTGTCGACCCGGCTCACCCACCGGATGCTCGTCACCAATATCCGGCGCACCATCACCGATGACGAGCGTGACCAGGTCATCTCCGAGTTCGCCCAGAAACTGGCCAGCACCGGCCCGTTCCGCGAACTCAAGTTCCTTCCCGCCGACCCCCAGCGCACCGCGGCCGAGGTCATGGCCACGAGCGGGCTGGACACCGCCTACACCACCCGCCTCATCGTGCTCGACCCCGCGCAGTTCAGCCTGCGCAACGGCATGGAGAAGGCGACCCTCGAGGCGCTCACAATCGCGATGGGACTCGGCCAGGGCGCCCAGCAGCTCCCCGTCCAGTGGGCCAGCAGCGCCGTCTACGCGGTAGCGAACACCCAGCGCCGCAGCCTCGTACGCTCCCTGGCCGTCGAGTACCTGGCCCGGCAGCGAGCCCTGGCCGCCCCCGAAGTACAGAACGACAGCGAACTCAAGACGACCGGGACCAAGGAGCTCGCCGCAGCGAAGGACCAGTTGGAGAAGGCCCTCAGGCGGGCCTACCAGCACATCGTCTTCCTCGCCCAGCCCGACCCGGACGGAGACCGCTACCTCGACGAGCTCACGCACGACGACGACAACTTCACCGCCCTGAACGGCACCGCCGTCTGGAAGGCGCTCGCCGCCCGGGACAAGGTCTTCGACGTAGGGGAATTCACCCCCAGGGCCCTGCAGCACAACCTCCGCGACCAGGACTACGGAAAGACCCTCTCGGACATCCGAGCAGCGTTCTACAGCGCCCCGCGGCTGCCCCTGCTCTACGGCGGCGACCGCGACCTTCAGCAAGCGATCCACGACGCCGTCAACGAGGACCTCGTCAGCATCGTCGACGGCACGGGCACAGAAGTCGCCGTCACCGCACCTGGGCAAGTCAACCTTTCGAGCACCAGCCTGCGGCTGGCGAAGCCACAGCCCCGGGCCTGCCCGACATGCAGCACGGCTCACGACGGACCGTGCGCGACGAACAGTGCTCCCGAAGCCCCGGGTGGAACCGCCCCGAGCGGGGCGACCAGCCCCGGCCCGTCCAGCGGCCCGAGCGACAACGACAGCCGTGGAACCAGCGCCCACAGTTCAGACGTCGACACTCCTCCATCCGCTAAGGACAAGCAAGCGGCGTTCTCGTTCACCAGCAACCTGCTGGCCAGCGCCGACGGCGCCGACGGGTTCGCCGCACTGTTCCGGGCGTTCTACATGGCACTGGACGAGCGGCAGATCAGCTACCTGCAGGGAACGCTCCAGGTCGTCCTCAGCGCCGATGCCGCCGAACAGATCCAGCAGCGCCTTGAGGAGCTGGGCATCACGGCCAACTTCAAGGAGATCTAGGCACTGGATCGAGCACGCGCCCGGGCCGCACCACCGTGCGCCAAGGGGTGGGAGCTCACGTTCCCGTCGGCGACCGAGCTTGCACGGTCGCCGACGATGAGCCGGATCGTCGATGCCCGTGTCTGGCTCCACACCGAGGTCTACGCCGTGGGCCCAGCGATGTGGCCGACCAGCTCGTGCCACTGCTCGATCCTCACGACGAGCGTCTGGTCGCGCCGAGAGGACAGGCGCAATAAGACTTCTTCGCCGCCGGGCAGCAGGGCGAACTCGACATGCTCTTCGTCCCGCGTCCCTACGGGGTAGTACCAGTCGAGGCCGTCGCCGTCCTTCACGGTGGCGACGGTGCGGACTTCCACGGCCGCCGCCAGCGCCTCCAGGGCGGTCTTGGGGATCCGCAGCTCCGCCTTCTCGGGCTCGGGTATCTCCGTCACGAGCAGCTTCTCCATCTCGTCTCAGCGCGCCGCGGGCGTACCGGTCAGGAGCCAGAGCGTCGTTTCCGAGAGCATGTTCGGTTCTGGTGGCCACGGCGCCGGGAGCTTGCGTCCGGTCAGCGCCCCGGCGTCCTGGAGTTCGGCCCCGGGCGTGCAGATGCCGGCGAGCATCCCGGTGAACAGGCTCAGCGCGTAGGCGTGTTCGGCATACAGGGTTTCATCCGTGGGATGGGGCTGGTTGCCGTTCTGGACTGCGGCGTGGTCGTAGTACGCCTGCGTGGCCTTCACGGCGTCGAGGAGGGTGTCGCCGGTGAGGAACACGGTGAGCTTGGTGATGTCCTCGAGCATGCGGGTCGGCTGGCCGTAGTTGGAGATGAGGACGAGTTCGGCGTCCGCGGTGCCGCGATCGTCGACTTCGTCAAGGTAGGCGAGCATCAGGTGGACGGTGCCGTTGTCGTCGATGACCAGGCCCAGTCCGGGAGCGGGCATGGTCTCGGTCAGCTCTGCGGGGACGCGGCCGCTGGCGGTGGCCTGCAGCGGGAGCGTGGTGAGGACGCTGTGGCGCCCTCCGCTGCGCCAGGCCCCCAGCGCGGCGATCCTGGGCCCATCCCATGAGGCTTGTTCGATCGGCGCGTCGTACATCTTGATCAGCCATGCCGAGACGCGGATGCTCGGCATCCAGCACCACGGCTGCCACTGCGAGCGGTTCTGTGCGCGCAGTTCTTCCAGGCCCTCGAAGATTCCGGGGTATCGCTGGGTGACCTGCATCTCCAGGCGGTGCCAGTGGTCGGCCGCCTCCCGGTAGATGTGGGCGAGGCGCCGGTGGCCGGCGTCGAGCTGGTGGTCGAGGGTCGCGTCGAAGACGCCGTGCTCGGCCTTCTTCGTGGTGGCGGCGAGCTCCGGCGCAGGGTCGAAGTAGTCGGCCCCGTCCAGGTCGCGCATCGTCTGCGCGGCGCGGTCGGTGATGCCCCGGTGTGCGGTGCCGCCTCCGCTGGTCGTGGCGACCTGGACACCACGCTTCTTCGCCTTCTGCTCCTTGAGCGCCTGCGTGACGGTGGCCTGTGGCCGCTCCTCGCGGAGCGTGGTGCCGTCCGCGGTAAGGGCGTACCAGGCGGCGACCACGCTGCGCAGCGGGATGGCCGAGTAGATCAGCCCGGAGGGCAGCTGCTTGCGGTGCAGGCGGGTGTCGAAGTGCGGGAGGAAGGACAGGTGGAGGTCGAAGTCCGGAACGATCGGGATCAGCCGGCCCCAGGCGACGGCGTCCTTTTCCTGATCTTCCTCTCGCATCGGCGCCCACCAGGTCAGATGCACGCCGGCGGAGAAGCCGTCCATGGGCGGCCCCCAGGTGACCGCGACCACCGGGAGGCCCGAGGGGAGATGTGCCAGCGGCTCGTCGGCGGAGAAGACGAGCATGCCCGAGGGTGCGGGCAGCACGTCCGGGGTGAACGGCAGGGGGATCGACTGGTCCTGGCCGATCTCGCGCGCCGTTCGCACGAGCTCGTCGGGCATCGCGAACGTCGTGCCGTCCGACACCCGTTTCCCCTCCGCGGCGAGCAGACCCTCGATCTGACGAGAGCGGGGCAGGGCCGACCACGCGGCTGGCATCACGAACGTGTGCCCCTGGTCGACGAGCATGTTCCAGAACTCGCGGCTGACCGGGGAGCGCAGGAACGCGAGAGTGCGGGAGCGCAGGCCGGCTGCCAGGTCAGCAAGGGGGTGGGCAGGCATACGGCCAACCCTAGACGGGGTCTTCGCGCCTGCGGTAGTCGTGACCGCGCCCCGAGGATCCCTCGTGGGGCGCGCGGCTGCCTGCACGCCGCGCGTCTCGCACGCCACCGGCCCTGGCCTGCGGTGTTCAGCTGACGCTCAGCCAGGATGACGTCGTGAACCGGCCATCCGCCTTGTACGCGCGGGTGCTGGCCGACGAAGATGACATCCAGTCGATCGACGTCGGTGGAGCCTGTTTCGGCTCCGGCGCCTTCCCGACCCGGCGGCACGCCTGCCGGACCGGCCGATCGCACCGGGAGTACGGAACAAGGGGGAGCACGACGTGGGCAAGGGGAAGCGGCTGCGGGCGCAGCGCGCGAAGGACCAGGCGGCCCGGCGGGCACGGGAGCTGGCCCCGGAGCCGACTCGGCCGGTGTCGACGGATGACATGGGAGGCGGGCGGCTGTCCTCGTACACGCGCCGGGAGATCGGCAAGCAGGTGTACGCGTGGATGATTCTCCTGTCGTATCTGGAGGGTGCCCTCGACGGCGGTGACGGCCTTCCCAAGGACCTGTTCGCCCCGCAGAAGCCGGGCGAGAGCGACGAGGACTACGCGGCGCGGATCGAGGCCGATCGCCTCGTGGCGGAGACCCAGGCCATGGCCGGCAGCCCGGCGGAGCAGGTCGCCGAAGTCCTCTCCAGCTGGGTGCCGCGCTCCCTGGTCCCCGGCGTGGTCGAACAACTTTCCGCGGAGGGCCTGCGACACCTCGACACCGCAACTCCGGATCCCGGCCAGTGGCAGTCCGGAGCCCGTCCCCTCCTCGGTATCCTGTGCCCGCCGGCGCACTGGGAGGCCGCGCTCGACCAGCTCGAAGCCCTCGCCGCCAGCCGCCTCAAGGTCACCGGCACCATCGCCGAGCACCTGGACGACCACCCGGTTGCCACGGTGCACGCGGCGGCCGCCCTGGTCACCTGGCTGTACGGGCGCCCGGACATCGTCGCCGATCCGGCCGCTGCCCGCCTCGAACTCGCCGAGCGGGCCGGTAAGTTCGGGGAGTTCGTCTTCTAGGCCCGCGCACCGACCACCCGGCAGGAGCCAGCCCATGCCCTCTCGTTCACCGGCCCCCGACCCGTGGAGCGAGGCCGTACGGCGCGCCACCGACGCCACCGCGGCCGACCAGCCCGGCGGCATGGACGAGCAGTGCTGGGACGACGTGGCGATGCGCGGCATCGTCGCCACGGTCCTCTACGCCCTGCACCTGCGCGAGCGCCGGCCGGTCGACGCGATCGGCTGGCCGGCGGTTCTGTGGCAGTTGCGCGACGACGAGCGCGTGACCGAGCTGGTCACCACAGTCCTCCCCCGCGCGGGCCACGACCTGTCCCGTACGGCGGCGCCCGGCGACCCGGTGACCGAGTGCTGGCGGTGGTTGACGCGGACCTGGGACCCCCACGCCCCGGTGAAGTCGGCCGTCCTTCAGCCCGCCCTCTCGCACGGCGCCCACAGCGGTTGGGTGCCTGACGCGCCGGAGCCCCGGTGGGGCGGCATGAGCCGGGGCATCGCAAGGGGCCTGCCCGACCCTGCGCTGGAGGTGTGCACGCAGTGGGCGGCGGGCGTCGTCCAGCGGCAGATGATCACCGAGCAGGGTCACCGCGCCCTCGACCGGGTGAAGGTCACCTCCGGGGCGTTCACCGGACACCGCGGGTACGTACGGGATGTCGGCTGGTTCTTCGACGATGCGACCGAGACGGTTCACGGGCCGGCCGGGTACGCGGTCGACCTCGACGACGTCGAGGGAACCCGGGACATCGACGCCGACCAGGTGGAGGCGTGCGCCGATCTGCGCTGGCCTGACCGTCCCGAAGGAACCCTCAAGGACGGTCCTCCTCCGGGCCTGAACGATCCGCTCCCGCCGGCCAAGACCTGCGCCGAGGACCTGCGGGAGCTCCTCGACCGGGCCAGCAACCCCGAGGTCGTTCCGGAGGAGCTGCGCCGTGCCGTCGCCGCGGCCCACCATCATCACCATCTCGAACTGGACTGGCAGGCCAGCCCCACCCCGCAGCGCTGCACCTGGGGCGTCCTGCACCACTGGTACCAGCTGACCGAGCACTACGCCGACGACCAGCGCGCCGACTTGTACGAGGTCGTCGTCGCCCGGCATCTCCGCGATGCCGAACCCGCCCATCACCTGGCCTTGAGCAAGGACGAGCTCCCCGGTCTGATCGCGCGGTGCACCACCGGAGCGTGATCTCGACCGCTCCCCCGTCGCACGCCCGTGCGCTACGTTGGGTGCGGCGCAGGGCATGCACGCGTCGAGACCGCCGGGCGCCGCGCCCACGCCGCACGGCCCGGCACAGGGTCGAAGGCTCGCCGGATACGGTCCGGCACCCGGACCGGTGTCCGGCGCGGGCCCATGTTGCTTCGCTCTGACCAGACGCGGACTTCAGGGCGGGACGGCGTGGGCACCCCGCCCGCCGGGAGCCGGTCATGACCAAGCGCGGAAGCAACGACCGCAAGGCCAAGGCACGCCGCATCGCCAAGGAACGCGGCATCCGGGTCACCGAGGCACACAGCCTCCTGATCCGGGAGAAGAACCGCAACGGCCCCTCGTCGTCCGGTGCGCCGGCCGGGGAAGCCGCCGAGTTCGAGGCGCACGAGCTGAGGATCCACCGCACCGCCGCCGACGGCACGGTCGAGGTCCTCGACGGCGATGCCGCCGCCCACGCGGTGTGGTGGGACAGCACCGGTGCCCTGACGGCCGGGTGCCGGTGCGGCTGGGTCAACCCCCACGCCGGGCCGCGCTTCCCGGACCTGCCCGCGCCCTACGGCGCGGAACCCAACGAGCAGAAGCACTGGCGGTGGTACCAGGTGGTGGCCTGGGCCGAGCACGCCGGCGACGCGGAAGGGGAACCGACGTCGGCCGAGTTCGTCCAGGACCCGAGCGTCACGGTCAACGACGTAACCGTCCAGGTGATCTTCGATCTGCGGCTGCTCCTGCACCACGCCCAGGACGACCGCGAGGCCGTGGCCGCCACCTACGAGGCGGTGGAGACCCTTCTGCGGACCGCGCGGCTGGGCGTCGCTCACGAGCGAGCGCGGGGCTCGGGCCGGCAGACGGACGGACAGCCGGATCAGGGCGAAGCCCCGGCATCGCAGGAGATCCCGGTCAGCCTCGATGTCCTCCTCCGGCGTACCGATTCCGGAAGGAGCGGCGGGTACTGGGAGCTGCTCGCCGTCGAGTTCGCCGCCGCGGAACTGCGCCGCCTGGTGCTGCACGAACGCTCGGCGCTCGGCGCCGACCGTGCCGACGTGGCTGTGTGATGAGCGGTCAGGCCGCAGCGGGCAGACGGCGAGCGGACAGGTCGTGTCCGGTGAGCGCCGCCAGCTGCGGTTCCAGGGTGGCCAGCTGCTCGGCCAGCACGCCGACGCGCTGCCGTGCCGTCTCGTAGCGGGGCCAGGCCCGTACCCGGGCCGGGTCGGGGAACTCGCGGTCCAGGGCGACGACGATGTCGTCGGCGCCCGGCCGCGCCCGCTCGGCGCAATGGGCGGCCCAGCTCTCGTGGAGGAGGGACACGTCTGCGCAGGCGCGGCTCGCCTCGAAGACCGGGAGGGTCAGCGCATGGTTCGGGCCCAGGACGTTCAGCAGCCTGGTGAGCGCCGCATCGATGTGGACGCTGTGCTCGACGGTCGCACCGACGATGCTGTCCGGCTCGGCGGCGGTGGACCTGGCCGGGGTGCGCGTGGCGAGCATCAGCTGGGCGTTCCACACCGCGGCGCGGACCTTCTCCTCGCGTGCCCTCGTCCTGCGCCGCTTCACGATCCACCGCATGTGCGGGCCCCTCTCCTGAGCTGATCCGTTGATCGCCACCGTCACTGTGCCAGCCCACCACACCTCGTACCAGGGGCCGCCGGTGTTTCAGTCAGTCCCCCGAGACAGACCCGGCAGACCTCCCGCGCCAGGCGCAAGAAGATGACGCACGCCGGGAGTCCGCAGGCCCCATGGACTTCCCGATCCGGCCTCCGAGCCCGCGGCCAAGGCGATACGTTGCCCGGATGAAGCCGTTCGTCTTCCAGCAGGGGCAAGATTCCTGGGTGAAGGGGTCCCTGCTCCACGTGTACGTCACCGTGGACCTCGGCCGGAACCCGGAACTCGCCGACCTCGTACGCGGCGTACGCGCCGCGACCGCCGACGACCCGCTCACCCACGTCGGCGACGAGTGGCTGCACATCACGCTCTACCAGCTGTCCCAGAAGCCGGCCGCCGACATCCCCGACGACGTGCGCCAGGCCCTGGCCGCCGAACTGTCCCGGCAGCTACGCCCCGTCGAGCCCTTCACCGTCACGGTCGGCAGCCCTCTGGCGTACGGCACCGGCATCATCCTCGACCTCGGACCCGACGAGCCGCTGAACGCGCTGCGCACCGCCACCACCCGCGCGTTCGAGACGGTCCTCGGTAAGGACGCCACCGCCTACGACACCGGCGTCCCGCACCTGACCGAGTCGTACGCGACCGACGAGGTCACTCTGGAGCACTTCCACCAGATCCACCGCCGGCTGCGCCGCGTGCGCCCCAGCCACGCACCCCTGCGCGTCGAGGCCGTCGAACTCGTCGACGTCACCGCCGACCCGGCGCAGAAGACCATCACCTGGGAGCCCGCCGCCCCGCCGATCCCGCTCACCGGCCGCCCTTGAGCACCGGAAGGCGCCGAGAGGCCGTGACCGCCCCCAGCGACGTACAGCCCGTCCACGCCGGGGAGGAGCCGCCCGAGATCTACACCGCGAGCCTCTACCTGGCCGGCACGCCCCTCGATCCGGAGACCTCCCGGGAAGTCCTGCGCGAGGCGACCCTCCAATGGTGCCAGCCCGGCACCCTGGTGGTGCTGCTCCCCCACCCCCGCGGCAACGCCCAAGGACCGGGCGCCGCACACCGGCTCGCCTGGGAACGGATTCAGCGCGCCCGCGCCGACGAGGTCATCCACTGGTACCCCCAACCCGGCCCGGGCGCCGAGACCGGGCCGGGCGATGGCCTGGACGACGGCCGGTCCGTCCTCGGCTGCCCCGACGGCACGGCCGATGCCGGCCGGCGTCTGCGCCTGCTCGCCGAGGACCTCCAGGTCCCCGTCGCCGATACCCTGCCGCAGGCCATCGCCCTGGCCCTGGACCGCATCGGCCCCGGCGCCCCGCGCGCCGGCGGACAGCGCGATGTCCCGCTCCTGCTGTGGCGGACCCCGTCCTTCCGGGCCTGGCTCGCCGCCCAGAAGGACGCCGGCAACACGCTGCTCGGCGGCCGGGTCTCCTGGACCTTCCGCGTCGGCCCCCACCGCTCCCACGTCCTGCTGTGGGCGTACGCCGCCCGCATCCACGTCGCGGCCGAGGACCGCGTGAAGGACACCGAAGTCGTCCTGGGACGGCCCGACCTGACCAGCGTCGTCGCCTACCGGCCCGCGCCCCAGTGGCAGGACACCGAGATCGTGCTCGTACGCGAGTTCCGCTCCCCCGCCCGCACCCCGGACGCCTACATCCGCGAAGTCCCCGGAGGATCCAGCGCCAAGCCGGGCGACCCCCGGCTCACGGCCGCGGCCGAGTTCACCGAGGAGACCGGCCTGCCCCTCTCCCCGGCGCGGCTCCACTTCGTCGGCACCCGCCAGGCGGCTGGCACCCTGTCCGTCCACACCCAGACCGCGTACGCCGTCGAGCTCAGCGCGCACGAGCTCGAGCAGCTACGGGCCGATATGACCAGCCACGGCAACGCTGCCGAGACCGAGCACACCCACGTGGAAGTCGCCCGCCTCGCCGACATCCTGCGCTCGGACGGCCCCCACGCCGTGGACTGGGCGACGCTCGCCGTCATCCTCCAAGCACTGCAACCGCTGATGCGGTAGCGGGCCGGCCGGGGAACAGCCGATGCGTCGGATGAGGTGGCGCGCCTCACGGCTTCGCGGGGCCGCCACCGAAGCCTGACCGGACAGCATCCGACGCCGGCCAGGTCACAGGGTCCCGTGCCGAGGCTCGGGGGCCGGAAACCGGCCGCTGCGCGGGGCTGGGCGTCACCGATGATGTCAGCCGGGGAAGGGCCGTGCACCACGCGGGGCCTGTTCGCTCCGTGCGCAGGTGATGCGGAGCACGAGGTCGGCGGACCTCGCGTAGGAGCGCTTCCTCGCGGGTGGCGTCGCTCTCCTCAACGCCACCGCCGACGAGGACCCAGTAGGGGTCGATGCCGGGGCGGACGCGCTTGATCACGAGCGTGGTGTCGTTCGGCGTGACGAGGACAGCGCGAACGCGCTCCTTCATGGGTTCGTCTCCTTGGTGAGTGGTGGGGCGGGACAGGTACCGGCGGCGGGTTCGACGTGGGGCGGGAAGACCATCAGCTCCTCCAGTCCAGGTCGCGCAGGACGGTGACGGCCCACTGGTAGTGGCCGGTGGCCTGGATCGGCCTGTGGTTCTCGGGATACAGGTCGCAGGTGAGGAGCGCGATGATCTCGACGTAGGCGCGCAGGAGGTGGCGGCGGCCGGCGGGCGTGCGGTCGGCGGCCTGGTCGAGCAGGCGCCGCCAGACGGTGAGGCGGTCGGCCTCGTACTGGCGGTAGTAGACGCAGGCGCCGGCGACGTCGTAGAGCGGGTCGCCGGTCATGGTCAAGGTCCCGAAGTCGACGACCGCGGACACGCTCCCGCCGGCGAGCAGGAGGTTGTCGGGGTAGAGGTCGCCGTGGACGACGGCCTCGGGCCCGGTGTAGGGGCTGTCGAGCAGGGTGTGCAGGTCCTTGACGATGGTGTCGATGCGGGGGACGTCGGCGCTCAGGATGTCGTGGACGGCCTCGAGCCTGCTGTCGAGCAGGCGGCGCAGGAAGGGGCGCCAGCCGAGGCCGGGCTCCGCGCCGGGCGTGCCGGGGCCGGCCAGGAGCATGCGCGGGTCCGCGCCGCTGGGCGGGGGCAGGGCGCCGAGGGCGGTGACGGCGTCGAGGTAGAGGGCCTCGGCCTCGGGGGTGGTCAGGTCGCAGACCTCGCCCATCGGACGGCCGGGCAGGAGCGCCTCGCGGGTGGCCAGGAGCGGGCCGTGCTGCTCGACCGCGTGGATCACCGGCAGGACGTAGGGCACCCGGCCGCGATCGAGTTGGTCGTAGAAGGTGCGCAGGGTCTGCAGCCGGGCGGCCTGGGTGCCGTCGGGGTCGGCGTACACCTTGAGGACCTGCTCGGCGTCGAGGAGGTAGACCTTGGCCTCGGTGCCGGTGGCGATGAGGTCGGCGGAGGTGAGCTGGTGGGCGGCGAGGAGGTCGCGTTCGGCCTGGGCGGTGATGCCGCTGACGTCGCGTCGGTGGATCACGGGGCGACTCCCGGAGGCGATGGTGCGGTTGGCGGGTCGGCTGGATTTGAAGGAGAAAGCCACCGGGCAGAATTCGGAGGCACCGCGTCGGCCTTCACTGCTCGTAGGCCCACGCCCGGCCGGTCTGGCGGTATTCCTCGACGGGAATAGGCGCGACGCCGGCCCGCATCCGCGCGGTGTAGAGCACGCCGTCAAGGTGGTCGACCTCGTGGTGGACCAGCCGGGCGATCCCGCGCTCGTAGATGGCGGTCACCGCCTGGCCCTCCAAGGTGGTGGTCTCCACTGTGATCCGCAAGGGCCGAGAAACGAGGCCGCGGACGTCGAAGAACGACAGACAGCCTTCGAACTTCTCGTCCGTCTCCTCCGAGGCGACGATGATGCGGGGGTTGAGCAGCACGATCGGGTCGGCCCCAGGGGGCTGGATGACCGCTGCGGACCGCGGGATGCCGATCTGCGGGGCGGCTACGCCCAGGCCCTTGCCGGAGAAGTCGTGCGCGCGGCGGATGCGCTCCATGGCGTCAAGGAGCCGACCCACGACGGTGTCGGCGGTGTGCAACTCGTCAGGGAGGGCAAAGGGGCGGGCAGGCTCGTCCAGGCCGGGCGCGCCGACCTGAACGACGCCGAGATCGCGCATCTGCTGGCTGGGTCGCACCGGACCAACTCCCCCTTCGCGGACGGTCAAAGGAAGTCTGCCCCACGGCTTGCCACGAGGCGGCTCGTTTCGCCCTCAACGGGCAGGTCCGAACGGGCGCACGATTCAGTGCGGATCCGCTGACCGGCCTCCGGGCAACGTACGGTTGCGAACGGGTGCGAGAGCGAAATCGGCGATGTCGTGGAGGCCCGGCTGGTAGCCGTCCGAGGTGTCCACCGTCAGGGTGGGGACGTCCAGGGAGATCGGCGCCCAGGAATCAAGGGAGTGTTCTCCGGCGGCGAGGGCTTCGAGCAGGTCCTGGTCGCCGTGGGCGGCCCGGTGCGTGTCGGCCTTGGCGCGCTGGACGATGCGGTCGTGGGCGATGTCGGCCTGGGTGGTGCAGCGGATGACGCGGAGGTGTGCGAGGCCGATGAGCGGCTCGAGGTTCGGGCGCCACAGCCGGTCTTGGAAGGCGGCTTCGGCGACGAGCGTGACGCCAGCCTTCAGGAGCACGTTGAGCGTACCGAAGAAGGCATGCAGGGTCGGGTGGTTGAGGGGGTCGTCGCCGCCGCCCTGGTAGCCGGGGTGGGACAGGACCATGCCCTGCTTGATCTCGTCACGGATGATCGCGGGGCATCCGAGGACGCGGGCGAGCTCATGCGCGAGGGTGGTCTTCCCTGTTCCGGGTCCGCCGCTCACGACGACCGCGATCGGTGTGCTCATCGCGTGTTCACACAGGTCAGCATGGGGATTTCCCGTTCGTGGCGTTGTCCCGTCAGGGCAGGGGTGGACGTGGTGTTCCCTGTGAGCCGTAGAGCGATGATTCCGGGCTCGCGGGCTAGTTTGGCGTATAGGCACGGATGAGGTTGGGCCATCGTGGTCGACGACGGCTTCTCGTCCCTCTGCCGTGCCCAGTGCCGCAAGGCCTCTGGCAACGCCGAGCCGTCGACCACCGCCGCCGGGACGGCGGGTGGCTTCGGACGCCGGCGGCCGGTGCCGCCTCTCCGCCGCCCCGGCATCCACCGCGAGAAGGACCAGGGCGACGGTCCGCAGCGAAGCGGGTCCCATAGCTGCACGTCACACCGTGGGTGGTTCATTCTCGGGCCCGTCCGGTGAGAAGAAGGTGCGCGGACGCGTCGGCGAACTGGGGATGCCCGTCGGCAAGCCGCGCCGTCTCGAGGGCGCCGGGCAGCAGCGGCGAGTCGTAGAGGGGTGTGCCGGCGGTGCGTTCGGCGGCACGGAGGTAGGCCCAGCCGGGGCCTTCGATCCCGGTCACGGTGATGCCGGTCAGGCCTGCGTCGGCGGCCTCGGCCGCGAGCTCGGCAGCGGTGTGGAAGTGAGCGGTGGTGAAGCCGCGGCTGCCGTCGTACGAACCGCTGCGCAGGACCGTGGCGACTTCGCCGTGGAGGAGCTCGGGGGTGAGCTCGGCGTGCACAGTGTAGTCCTGCAGGAGGCTGTAGCGGCTGATGCCGGCGGCGGCGACCAGGGCTCCAGGCCTCGCCGCTCTGGCGGCTTCTTCGAGGGCGCGGACGCGGTCGGCGCGGGCGGCGAGGTGGTAGAGGGGCCCGAGCAGTAAGACGGCGTCGTAGGAGCCGGTGGCGGCGGTGAGGTGTCGGGCGTCGCCGAGTTCGGTGGTGCACCCGGGGGCGTGAACAGCGGCCTGATCGAGGTGCCGACGGACGGGGTCGATCAGGTGGACGGTGTGGCCGTCCTCGATGAGCCACCGGGCGTGGGTGCCGGGACCGCCGCCGACGTCGAGCACCCGTGCGGGCGCGGGCGGAAGGTGGCCGCGGAGGAGCTCGCGAGTGCGGAGGAGTTCGAGGCGGCCGCTGGCGGTGGTGTGGAGCCGGTCGGCTTCGTCGTACTGGGCGGCGTAGTAGGTGACGATCTCGGACGCTGTCTGCACAGGGCGCGATGTCGGCATGACCGGAGGGTAGGAGCAGGAGGCGGGGCGGGGCATCCGGTTTCCCGGGCGCTTTGTGAAGCTCGGTGTGCCCCTCGTTCCTGAGCGGTAACGTTTCGCATCCACGCTGGGCGATGTTGCAGGGGAAGGGCACGGTGATGCGGGAGGCACAGCCCGGGCGGGACTGGGAGCCCGCCGACCTAGCCGAGGTCGTCGCCTTGTTCTCGAAGACGCCCCGCCCCTGGTGGGTTGCGGGCGGCTACGCCGTGGAACTCGCCGTGGGCCGGCCGTTTCGGGAGCACGACGACATCGACGTCCTGCTGCTGCGGCGAGACCAGCTCGCGGTTCAAGAGGTCCTTGCCGGGTGGGAGTGGTGGGCTGCGGACCCGCCGGGCTCGTTGCGCCGGTGGGTGTCCGGCGAGCTGCTGCCGGTCGGCGTGCACGACGTATGGTGCCGGCCCGGTCCGGATGAGCCGTGGCGGATTCAGGTGATGCTCGACGAGGCCGACGGCGAGACCTGGGTGTCGCGCCGCGACGCCCGAATCCGGCGGCCGGTGAAGCAGATCGGGGCAGCAACTGCTGACGGTACGCCGTTCCTGGCGCCGGAGGTCCAGCTGTTCTACAAGGCGAAAGCTCCTCGGCCGAAGGACGAGCAGGACTTCGCCGAAGTACGGCCTCATCTCGGCCAGGAGGCGCGGGCGTGGCTGGCCGAGGCGATTTCTGTCGCGTACGGGCCGCACCCGTGGGCCGAGATCCTGCAGACCAGGGAGGGAAGCTGATGCCGCAGAAGACCGCCCCGTCCGGCTACTCCTACGCCGCGCACTACGCGGACGTGCACCTGATCGTCCGCCGGGGGAACGAGATCCTCATGAGCCGCCGCGTGGAGACACAGCGCGTATTCCCGGGCATGTTCCAGGTGCCCGCCGGGCTCTTGGAGGACGGCGAGCCCGCCGCCGTGGCGGCTGCCCGCGAGTTCGCCGAGGAGACCGGCGCCGGCGTCGACCCGGCCGACGTCCGGTTCGTGCACCTGATGCACCACGTATCGACGCACGCCGGTGACCAGCGGATCGCATTCTTCTTCGAGACAGACCGGTGGCACGGCGAGATCGGTAACCCCGAGCCCGACAAGTGCGAGGGCTGGAACTGGTACAAAACAGCAGCGCTGCCCGAACCGATGCCGCCGTACCTCGCGGTCGCGCTGCGGCACATCGCCACCGGTATCCCCTACAGCGAATATGCGTGGCCCGCGACGTAGAGCCAGGGAGGACGGCCGCGGGGGCCCGGTCCCACGGGGCTCGACTCGACCTGATCTGGGCAGCCTGACCGGTGATTCCCGTACTCACCGCAGCGTCCGTGGCGCCGGTCGTGAGCCCGTACGCGTGGTTGTGCCGGTGTAAAGTTCCGAGCTGCGCTGGTGCGGACTCCGCCGTGGTCGGAACGCATCGAAGTAGTCGGCTCATCTTGGAGGACAGGTGCCAGCGATCCAGCGGATCACCTCCCGCAACGCGAAGTTCCAGCAGTGGGAAGCGCTGCTCACCAACCGGAAGAAGCGCAACCAGCTCGGTGAGTTCCTGGTCCAGGGGGTTCGGCCGATCTCGCTGGCCGTGGAGTACGGCTGGCCGATCAACGCGCTGCTCTACGACGACCGGCGGAAGCTGTCGGGCTGGGCGCAGGAGCTGTTGCGGACGACGCGGGCCGAGCGGATCGTGATGGCGCCGGGGCTGCTGGCGGAGCTGGGCGAGAAGGCCGAGGGCGCGCCCGAGGTGATCGCGGTGGTCGGCATGCCGGCGGACGACCTGGGCCGGATCGAGGTTGGACCGGACTTCCTCGGTGTCCTGTTCGACCGGCCGACCACGCCGGGCAACATCGGGAGCATCATCCGGTCGGCGGACGCCTTCGGCGCGCACGGGATGATCGTTTCGGGTCACGCCGCCGACGTCTACGACCCGAAGGCCGTGCGGGCGACCACGGGCAGCCTGTTCTCGCTGCCGTCGGTCCGGGTGCCGGGGCCGAACGAGGTGATGGCCTGGGTGGAGCAGCAGCGTGCCGCCGGTCACCCGCTGGTCCTGGTGGGCACGGACGAGAAGGGCGACGCCGACGTCTTCGACTTCGACCTGACCCAGCCGGTGCTGCTGCTGGTGGGCAACGAGACGACCGGGCTGTCCAGCACCTGGCGGGAGCTGTGCGACTTCACGGTGAGCATCCCGATGACGGGGGCCGCCAGCTCGCTGAACGCGGCGAACGCCGCGACCGCGGTCCTGTACGAGGCTTCCCGGCAGCGGATCGCGGCCGGGAAGCGTTCGCGTTGATCTCGTGTCAGGTCCAGGTGCCGCCCTCGGCGGCGCGGCGGTAGACCTCCAGGTACTTCGCGGCGATCACGTGGTGGCCCCAGCGCTCGATGGCGGCGGCGCGGAGGTGCTCCGGGGCCGGGAGGCCGGCCAGGATCTTGGCGGCCTCCTCCCCGGTGGGCGTCTGCTCGACCGGCAGGGCGATGCCGACGTGCGGGGCGATCTCGCCCAAGCATCCGTTATCGGTGGCGATGACCGGGGTGCCGCTGACGGCCGCCTCCGCGACGACGGTGGCCCCGGGCTCGATCCACTCGCCTCCGAAGGGGCCGCCGAAGGGCTGGGAGAGGACGAGCAGAGCACGGGCGGCGGCGAGCAGGCCGGTGCGGTGGCTGCCTCCGACCTCTCCGATGTACTCGGCGGTGCCGGGGTAGTCGGTGAGGATGCTGTGCAGGTAGTCCGGCTCCCAGGCCGGCCCGGCGAGTTTCAGCGGGAGGCCGGCGGCCTGGGCGAAGGCTGCCGCGTCCCGCGCGCCCTTGTGGACCGAGACCCGGCCGAGGAACAGCAGGAAGCCGTCCTTCTTCTCGCGGTAGGTATAGCGGTCGGGGTTGACCGGCAGCCGGATGATCGGCGCATCCGTGGACCCGGCGGCGCGGCGCTGGGCGTGGGAGAGGTAGACGCCGTTCCCTCGGTGCTCGGGCACTCCGTTGAGGTGGTGGGTGCGCACGGCGGGCCAGTCGGGCTCGGCGGGCAGGAGCTGGCCGTTGGTGTGGTCGTGCACCACGTCCGGGCCGAACGCGCTCAGCGCGGCCCGAGTGGCGTCGATGGTGGTGGCGTCGGAGACGGTCAGGCCCAGCCGGACGCTGCTGCCGGGGGCACCGACGAGGAGGATCTCGCACCCAGCGGCAAGCAGTCCGTCGATGAGGGTGGCGACCACCCACTGGATGCCGCCGTAGCCCTGCGGCGGGACGGTGATCCACTGGGTGGTGTCCTGCCCGTACCGGTGGGGCGGGTTGAGCATGGCGATCTTCACGGGCGCCTCCGGGCCTGCTCGAGGAGTTCGCGACCGATGCCGGTCAGCACCGCGGCGATGTAGAGGACGGCGAGCACGGCGGGTCGCGCGCCGGGGCCGCCGGAGCGGTTGCGTCTCCACTCCTTGTGCAGGCCGCTGCCGGCGGTGCGGCGGCGGACTTCGCTGCGGCCCTGCCAGTAGGCCCGGCGCAGGAGGTAGCCAGGGCGGAGCCGGTGGGCGGGGATCAGGTGGCGGACCTGCCTGTCGTGGAGGACCGCGGTGGTCGCGCCGAGGGCGGCGAGCCGGCGCACGAGCGTGGTGTCCTCGGCGGAGGCCAGGTTGGTGCCGACGCGGCCCAGACGGCTGTCGAAGTCGATGCCGAGCAGGCGGGCGTGGTCGCGGTCGAGGGCGAAGCACCCGCCCCAGATGCTGGCGGGCAGGTCCGGGTGGTGGGAGCCGAGGTAGTGCAACTGCCCGGCGGTGAGCCACCACGGGGTGCGGCGACCTTGGAGGTCGGCGGTGATCCGGGTACCGGCCACGTGCGCCCCGCCGGTCAGGGCGGTGCGCAGGTCCTCCATCGCGTCGGTGGTGGGGACGATGTCGTCGTCCACGAACACGACGTGCCGGGTGGGGGCCTCCTTCAAGGCGAGGTTGCGACTGTAGGACAGACCGATGGTGGCCCCGTTGAAGAAGACGGTTCGTCGCCGGTCGGTGGGCTCGGCGAGCCGCCGCTGGGTGGCGGCGTCCGCGGCGGTGTCCACGATGACCACGAGGTGGTCGTCCGCGCCGAGGATGCCGGAGAGCCGGTCGAGGGCGGACAGGAGCAGGCCCGGCCGGTTGCTGCACAGCGCAACGGTGAGGGGGACGCTCACCGGACCACCTCCGTACGGCGCCGGGCCGGGGCGCGGTCGGTGAGCCGGGTGGCCAGGTCGGCGAGGTCGACGGCGTGCAGGCTGTGGTCGGCGGCGGCGGCGGGGTGGCGGCGGACCTCCAGGCGTTCGGCCCGCACCTTCTCGTACGCGACGAGCAGAGCCGGATCGACTCCGGACGGGGCGTTCCAGCCGGTGGGCGGGGTGACGAGCGCGGTGTGGGCGCCCAGGCACTGGGCGGGGGCGGCGTCGTGGTCGGGCCGGTCGCCGACCATCAGAGTGGTGGCCGGGTTCCAGCCGAGCTGCTCGATGGCCCAGCCGAGGAGGCCGGGGTCCGGCTTGGCGATGCCCACGGTGGTGTCGAGGGCGATGAGGGCCAGGTGCTCGGTGGCTCCGCTGGCGCGCAGGACCTCCTCGCACTCGGGGGGCTGGTTGGCGACCACGCACACCGGACGGTGCTCGGCGAGGGTGGCGAGCGCGGCGTGGGCGCCGGGTACCAGCTGCGCGAGGTCGGCCCAGCGGCGGCGGACGCTGGTCCAGGCGTGCGCGCCGGCCGGGCTGTAGAGGCCGGGGCTGGCGGTGGCGCTGGCCCGCTGGAGGTAGAAGCGGCGCATCTCGGCGGTGAACCGCTCGATGGTCAGGGTGGGGTCGGCTTCGCCGGCCAGCTCCAGCACGGCTTGGAGCCAGGCGAGTTCGAACGGCTCGTCGTAGTAGAGGACGCCGCCGACGTCGGTGGCGATGGTCTCGACGGCGGGGGCGGTGGTCTTGGCGGGCTTGGTCACGGGGTGTCCGTCCGGGAGGTGGCGGTGGCGTACCACTCGGGGTGGGTGGCGGGGGCGGTTTCGAGGGCGAGGGTGGAGTGGGGCCGGACGGGGCCGTGGGCCTTGGCCCAGGCGGCGGTGGCGGCGAGGCCGTCGGCCAGAGGGGTGTCCTTCCAGCCTCCGAGCAGCATCCGGGCGAGTTCGCTGCTGGTGTAGGCGGCGTGGACCTCCTCGCGGGTGTCCAGGTGGCGGATCGGGTGATCGGGCACGCCCATCGCCTCGCGCACCGCGTGGGCCATCTCCAGCACGGTGCAGGGCTGCTGGCTGCCGACGTTGATCACCCGGTTCCAGTGCCGGGGGGTCTCGGCGGCGTCGAGGAAGCACCCGACGATGTCGTGGACGTAGGTGAAGGCGCGCTGCTGGCTGCCGTCGCCGTACACGGTGATCGGCTCGCCGCGCATGATCTGGTTGAGGAAGATCGCCACCGCGTTACGCAGAGGGTCGCCGAGGTTCTGCCGCTCGCCGTAGACGTTGTGCATCCGCAGCGCGGTGAACGGCAGGCCCTGCATCTGCGCGGTGATGGCGAGTTCGCGTTCGATGGTGAGCTTGGCGTTGCCGTAGCTGTCGACGGGCTGCGGGTGGTCGTCCTCGCACATGGGGACGCGGCCGGTGCCGTAGACGGCTACGGAGGAGGCGTAGGAGAAGTACCGGACGCGGGTGCGCAGGGCGGCGTTGATCAGGTGGGTGCTGCCGAGGACGTTGACCTCGTAGTTGTGGGCCTTGACGGCGTGGCTGATGCCCTCGGCGGCGAACGCGGCCAGGTGGAAGACGCTGTGGAAGGCGTGCGAGGCGAACAGGTCATCCACCACGGTGCGGTCGGCGATCGAGCCGGTGACGAGCCTCGCGCCGACGGGGATGTTCTCCTTCTTGCCGCCGTCGAGGTTGTCCAGGACGACGACCTCGTGTCCGGCGGCCAGGAGGCGGTCGGCGAGGTGGGATCCGATGAACCCGGCTCCGCCGGTCACCAGGTGAAGGGCCATGCTGTGCTCCGATCGGGTGGGCGGGTCAGGAGTTGGTGAGGAGGGCGCGCACCCGGGCGATGTCCGCCGTGGCGAGCGCGACCTGGGCGGGAACTCGGGTGGCGAGGTGGTCGCGGAGCTTGTCGGAGTCGAGACGGGCGAGGTGCTCGGCTGCGGCCGGGTCTGCGGTGAACGCGGCGATGTCGCTGTGGATGTCGCTGACTGGGACGGAGGGGCCGTAGGTGTCGGCGAGGACACCGTGGAACTTCGGGGAGTGGCCGAGGGCGACGGCCGGGGTGCCGCTGGACAGAGCGGCGATCGAGGCGTGCAGGCGTTCGGAGATGACCAGCTCCGCGCCGCCGAGGACGGCCTTGTAGTCGCCAGCCCCAGTGCCATCGGCGTCCAGGACGTGCACCGGCACACCGGGGAGGCGGGCCGCGATCTGCCGCGCAAGGAGGCGGTCGTCGTTGTGCTCGCGGGAATCGTGGCAGTGCGGGACGAAGACCAGCGGCCGGCAGCGAACGCGCCACAGCATGTCGGCAAGACGGGTGAGCGCGGCCAGATGCTGGGCGTCGCTGATCGGGCTGTAGCGGGTCACGCCCCGGCTCGGCGCCAGGCACACGTACTCCTGCCCGGCGTCCAGGCCGGCGGCGGCGAGCAGCTGCACGGCGCGGTCGGGGCCGGACGGTTCGAGGAGGAACGCGGGGTCGGCGGAGAGCACCACCGCCTCTTCGGGCAAAGCCAGGCGCCCGGTGAGATAGGCCAGGGTGGTGGTCTCACGAACGGTCAGCAGGTCGAGCCGGCCGGCGGTGGTGGTGAACGCGGCCTGTTCGGCGGGGTCGGTAAACGGGCCCACGGACTGGCCGACCATCGCGGTGGGGACGCCGAGCTTCTGGGCCCGGTCGAGCACCGCGAGGTAGGGGGTGGAGACGCCGTAGTCGGAGGTGTGCAGGTCTCCCCCAGTGGCCAGGACCAGGTCCGCGTGCTTGAGGAGGCGGGCGGCGCGTTCGCGGCGGTGCGGCTCGGTTTCGACCGGCCGCAGGGTGGCCCAGGACCGGGAGACGACGAACGGGTCCGCGGTGCAGTCGGCGCCGCTCCCGGCGAGCGCTTCGGCATCGAGGTCCGGGGTCTGGGTGAGGACGGTGACCGTGATGTCCGGCGTGGCGGTCAGCGCGGTGGCCAGGGACCGGGCGAGCGCCTCGACTCCTCGGCTCTCGCAGCTGGTGATGCCGGTGATCAGGATGTTGGGCACGGGAGCCTCCCGGACTAGTGGGTGAAGGCGAGGAGCTGGCCGAGGACGCGCCGGTAGTTGAAGCCCCGGCGCAGTTCCTCCTGGATGCGGCCCAGGCGCTGGCGGTTGGCGGGACCGTCGCGCAGGAGCCGGGCGAGGTCCTCGGCCGGGTCGCCACCGAGGATGAACGGGGTGATCTCCTCGCCGTAGAGGCCGGTGGTGTAGGCGAGTTCGGGCGGCAGGGCGGGCATGGTGCCGGCCGCGACGGTCTCGAACATGCGCGGGGTGAGCAAGCGCTGGTGGGCGAGCAGGGGCCGGGCCAGGACCGGGGTGATATCGGCCTTCGCCATCTGCGCGAGGACCTGACCGAACGGGACAGGGCCGGTGACCTTGACGCCGCGCTCGGCCAGCCAGCCGGGCCGGTTGGCGGTGGCGGCGAGGTGGTCGGGATGGGGGTCGCCGTCCCACCAGCGGCCGGCCACCCGCAGCCGCACCAGCGGCGGGCGCGCCGAACGGGCGGCCTCGATGAACTGGGCGAGCGCGTCCCAGCGCCACCAGTTCGCGCCGACGTACTGGAGGTCGTAGGTCGCGGCCGGTGCCCGCTCCGGGCGGTGCACCGGCTTGGGCATCCCGAAGTACGGGAAGAACTGCACGCCGTCCGGGAGCTTGCCGAGGCGCGGCTGGAGGATGAGGTCACTCAGCTGCCGGTACAGCTTCTGCCACTGCTGGTGGCCGTAGGCTCCGGCGGACTCGTCGGCTCCGAGAACGGTGTGCTCGCCCCAGTGGGCGTCCGGGTCCAGAACGATCCGGCGCTCCCGCGGGAAGCGCTCGCACAGCTCCCGCCGCCGCTCGTCCAGGAACTGGCGGCCTTCGAAGACCAGGACCAGGTGGGTGCCCCAGCCGAGATCGTCGACGACCGGCAGCAGACCGGGGACCTGGTCGTCCAGGCGGCACAGCGGACCGGCGAGGGCGACTTCGCAGTCCAGCGCGGGGGCGGCGCGCACGTATTCGCCGACCATATGCGCCGATCCGGCCTGCCAATGGAAGTCACCGGCGAACAGCAGCCTCACCGCGCGCCCCCGGCAGCGCGCAGGCGGCGGTGGGCACGGCGGCGACGCGCGATGGTCGGGGCGAGCCGCAGCAGCCACCACGCGGCAGTGGCCGTCTCCGCCCACCCGCGGACCACGGTCGTGTTCCCTCCGACCGAGCGGCCGGCCAGGTCCTGGCGCAGCCACCGCCCGGCCAGGGAGAGGATCGCGGGCCACCTCCACGTGATGTCCGTGAGCAGGAAGTAGTAGCGGTTGCGGCGCATCTGCACCCGCCGGTAGGTGCTCGCGCCGGTTCCGCCACCGCCGTAGTGCTGGATGCCCAGGTCCAGGTTGAGGGCGACCCGCCAGCCCGCCCAGCGGACCCGGCGGCACAGGTCGGTCTCCTCGTAGTAGGTGTGGAAGACCCGGTCGAACAGGCCGAGGGTGCACAGGACCTCGGCGCGGACGAAGAGGGCCGCGCCCTGGACGTAGGCGTGCTCCAGGGTGGCGGGGGCTCGGCCGTGCGCGGGGCCGGCCGGGGAGGGCCGGTTGGGGCGGTCGCCCACGAAGCCGTCGGCCTCGCCCAGTTTCAGCGCGAGCCGCGACCAGTCGTTGTGCTCGTCCAGGGAGACGGCCCCGCCGTCGGCGTCGGTGTAGGTGTACTGCATGGGGCCGCAGATGCCGTACGTCGGCCACTTCTCCATGAAGGCGGTCAGCTGCTGGATGAGGTCGGCCGGGGTGCGGGTGTCGGGGTTGACGAGGAACACGTAGTCGGCGCCGGCGGTCAGGGCGGCGCGCATGCCGACGTTGTTGGCGCGGGCGAAGCCCAGGTTGGCGTCGTTTTCGATGATCCGCACGGCGGGGAAGTCGTCGCGGACCATCGCGGTGCTGCCGTCGGTGGAGGCGTTGTCGACGTACCAGACGGTGAGGTCGAGGTCGGGGGTGTGGCTGGCGAGGAGGGTGGAGAGGCAGGCGGGCAGCCAGCGGGCCTCGTTGGTGCCGACCGTGATGGTGGCGACCTTCGGGCGGCGGGCGGGTGCGGTGCTGGTCACGGTACCTCCGTGTTGGCGGGGACGAATTCGATGACGAGGCTGCGGCGGGGCCGCTCGGTGGAGTTGGGGCGCGAGGCGTGCACGGCCCGGACGTCGTGCACGGCCACGTCGCCGGCCCGTGCGCCGACCGGCAGGACAGGCCCGGCGTCGCGAACCTGGTCTACGTCGGCGTCATCGGCCAGCAGGTGGCTGCCGGGTACGAACTCCAGACAGCCGTTGGAGGCGTCGGAGCCGTCCAGGAACAAGCTGAGGTTGATCGCGCGGCCGGGCTCGGCGTCGGTGCGGTCGCGGTGCCAGGGGACAGCGGCGGCCACGTGCGGCATCTTGACGATCATGGCGATGACCCGGGCACGCGCCGGGCCGCCGAGGAGGGTCGCGGCGAGGTGGTGCAGCGGGCCGGTGGCGAACAGCCCGGCCGCGAGCGGGGCACCGGGCTGCTGCTCAAGGTTGTGGATGCGGTAGAGCACCGGCGTGCTCTCGCCCTCGCGGGTGAAGTGCCAGAAGTCCTCGCTGCGGTGGCCGCTCTCGAACGCGGCCACCAGGGCATCGGCCTCGGCACGCAGCCGCTCCAGCAGCGGATCGGTGACCACGGCCGGGACGAGCGTGTATCCGTCCGCCCAGAGCTGGCCGAGGGCGTCGGCGGTCGGCGCGGTCACCGGGTGGCCCCGGCGGTGAACTGCTCGGTGAACCAGGCGACGGTGGCGGCCAGGCCGTCCTCGATCGCCGTCCGCGGCGCCCACCCGAACACCTCCCGGGCCACGGTGGTGTCGGGCTTGCGGCGGACCGGATCGTCCTCAGGCAGGGCGGTGAACTCGACCGCCGCGGCGGAGCCGGTGAGGTCGAGGACCAGGTGGGCGAGGGCCAGCACCGTGCGCTCGTCCTCGGTTCCCAGGTTGACCGGGCCCGGGTGGTCGCTCGCGGCGACGGCGAGCAGCCCGGCCACGGTGTCGTCCACGTAGCACAGCGAGCGGCTCTGGTGGCCGTCCCCAGTGACCCGCAGCGGCTGCCCGGCCAGCGCCCGGGTGACGAATGCCGGCACCGCGCGGCCGTCGTCGGTGCGCATCCGCGGGCCGAAGGTGTTGAAGATCCGCACGATCGCGGTGTTGGTGCCGAACTCGCGGCGGTACGCGGCGGTGGCGGCCTCCGCGAAGCGCTTGGCCTCGTCGTAGACGCTGCGCGGACCGATCGGGTTGACGTTGCCCCAGTACGCCTCGGTCTGCGGGTGCTGGTGCGGGTCGCCATACACCTCCGAGGTCGAGGCCAGGACAAACCGGGCCCCGCGCACCTTGGCGAGCTCCAGCGCGTTCAGCGTGCCGATGGAGCCGACCGACAGCGTCGGGATGGGGTGGCGCAGGTAGTCCGCCGGGGAGGCCGGCGACGCGAGGTGGAACACCACGTCCACCTCGCCCGCGACGGCAAGCTTGTCGTTGACGTCCTGCTCGACCAGCTCGAAGTGCTCGGTGCCAAGCAGGTGCGCGATGTTGTCGCGGCTGCCGGTCAGGAAATTGTCCACGCAGACCACGGCGAAGCGGTCGCGGATCAGTGCGTCACACAGGTGGGAGCCGATGAATCCGGCTCCGCCGGTCACGACAGCGGTCCCTCGGCGCATGGGGCTCCTCCAAGCTCAGGCACGCTCGACCTGCCCGGCGGCACGTGGGCACGGCGGGGCTGGAGCAGCGTGCACGGTGAACAGATGCGGGCGCGGCAGGCCTGTTGCGCCCCAGTGATCGGTGCGAGTGGTCCGTCCGTCGTGGACGTCTTCTCGCTGCACGGCCAGGTCAGCGTCAGGTCTCTGAGGTGGTCCCCGGCCTCCCCCGCGACGTCCGGCCGCACATGCGCCAGCCGGTCGCCCTTTGGGGAAGCACCAGCTAACCCCCGCTCGACTCGGTCTGAACAGACCAGGTTTGTCGTCTTCCTGTCGTCTTCTGGCCTCAGGCGCCACGGATGTAGCATCAGCGCGCAGTGGTGGGCCGGCTACAGTCCGGTGAACACATCGGGGGTTGGGGATGGGCCGATCGACCGGCTTACGCGCACCGGTACGGCTCGTTCACCCGCTGAGCGTGGTGCGGGACGAACGGGGCTGGACCTACCAGGACGTTGTCGACATCGTCGCCAAGCCGACCCGCCGCTCGGCCGACCGACGCAAGGCGTGGAAGTGGGAGCACTGGGGCGTCGAGCCGGACGCCGAGAGCCAAGCCGCCCTTGCCGCCGAACTCGGCGTTCCGATGGGCGAGGTGCACCGGCTCGGCTGGCCCGGATGGCTGCCGGACGGCGGCCCGGTCCACACCGGTTTCCCCTGGACCCGGGCGGGGACGCTCCAAGCGTTGGACGACACCCTGGAGCACGCCATGCTCGACCGACGCGGATTCATGAAGCTGGGCGGCGAGGCCCTGACTGCGCTGGCCGGCCAGTGGCTCACGCGAGCCCCCGAGCCGGTGGCCGCGGCGCTCGCCGGAGGCCGGATCGACAAGGAGTTCGTCGCGGACCTGGAGGACGGCCTGCCCCGGCTCCGACGCCTGGAGGCCCGCCTCGGCGGACCATGCGCCCGCCACCTCTTGGACGCCGAACTCGACACGGTCACCGGCATCCTCAAAGAGGCGTCCTACACCAACGAGGTCGGCCAGAGGCTGCACCGCCTCGCCGCCGAGCTCGCCCGCCTGGCCGGGTGGTCCTCCTTCGACGCCGGACTCCACGCCGCGGCACAGCGGTACTGGGCCAGCGGCCTGCGCGCCGCCCACACCGCCGGCGACCGCGCACTGGGCGCCAACATCCTCAAGTCACTGAGCCTCCAGTGCTACGACCACGGCCTCTTCGCCGACTCCCGCGCGCTCGCTGCAGCCGCTGTCGACGGCGCGGGCAAGGTCACCCCGCGGACCCTGGCCATGCTGCTGCTACGGCAGGCCCGTGCGGCAGCGGCCTGCGGCGACCACGCCGAGTGCGACCGCCTGCTGTCCGCCGCCGAGACGCAGATGGTCCGCGCCGAGGCCGGCGATGACGATCCCGCCTGGACCGGCTACTTCGACGCGGCGGAGTTCCACGCCCAGACCGCAACCTGCCACGCCGACCTGCGCCGTCCGCGGCTCGCCCAGAGTCACTACGCCACCGCCCTGGCCCTGATGCCGGCCGCCAAGCACCGCGACCTGGCCACCTACACCATCCAGAACGCCCGCACCCACACTGCCCTCGGCGATGCCGACCACGCCGTCCATCTCCTGGAAACGGCCATCCCGATGATCACCGCAGCCCCGTCCCAGCGGAACGCGGCCCGCGCCGCAGCCGCCCGTGCCGAACTCCCGCTCCCCGCCAAGGACCCGAAAGTCCAGCGCCTCGACCAGTTGCTCGCCACACTGGCCGCATGACCACACAGCCCACCCCGCGCGTCGCTCTCGTCTCCGGCGCAAACCGTGGCCTCGGCCTCGCCATCGCCACCCGCCTCGCCGAGCAGGGCATGCAGGTCGTCCTCGGCGTGCGCGACCGCCTCGCCGGCCGCGAGGCGGAGGAAGCACTCGGCCGTAAGAAGTTGTTCGTCCACTCCCACGAGCTGGACGTCACCGACCCGGCCAGCGTCGCTCGATGCATCGCCGACGTCGCCGCCCCGCTCGGACGCCTGGACGTACTGATCAACAACGCCGCCGTCGCCATCGACCGCGGCCAGGCGGCCACCGCACCGGACTTCGAGCGCGTCCGGGCCACCCTGGACACCAACCTCCTCGGCGCCTGGCGGCTCGCCGCAGCAGCGGCCCAGGAGATGAGGAAGAACGGGTACGGCCGCATAGTCAACATCACTAGCCACCTCGGCTCACAGAACAATATGGGCACCGGCAACGTGAGCTACCGCGTCTCCAAGGCCGGCCTCAACGCCCTCACCCAGATCCTCGCCGCCGAACTCGAAGGCACCGGCATCCTCGTCAACGCCGCCTCCCCCGGACGCATGGCGACCCGCATGGCCTACGGCGAAACCGACCGCACCCCCGAAGACGCCGCCGACACACCCGTCTGGCTCGCCACCCTCCCCGACGACGGCCCCACCGGCGGCCTGTTCTACGACCGCGAGCCCCTGGGCTGGTGACCTTCCAAGGAGGTCGGCCGAACCGCTTAGACAAACTTGTGTGCCCGGCCCCAGGCCGTCCACACCACCCGCCGCACCCGACCAACGTGAACGAGTGGTGCTGGTGCCAACCCTCCGCGGCAGCGTAGTCCCAGCGTTGAAGGAGCCACCTCGCAGAGAACCTGCCGCACGAGGAAATCTGGTCTGGGCCGGGACGGGTTGACCTCGCGTACACCTTGCGATGAGGTCGGCGGAGTTGAGCTGGTGGGCGGCGAGGAGGTCGTGTTCGGCCTGGGTGGTGAAGTCACTGACGTCGCGTCGGTGGATCACGGGGTGGATCCGGAGGTGGTGGCGAAGACGACGGTTGGTGGGTGACTGTCAGGTCAGCTTCGGGCTGTTCCCGCTCAGGAACTCGCGGGCGCCGCGGAGCCGGGTGCGCAGCTTCTGCTGGGTGGTGCGGCTGTCGAGTCGTACGTCGAGCCCGCCGGGCAGTCCTGTATCGAAGCGGCGTGCGGTGGGCAGCCGGGCGGGGTTGAGCCCGTCGCGGCGGGCAATGAGCTCGCCCAGCTCGTAGCGGCTGAGGGCGTCCGGCCCGGCGAGGTGGAACATGCCGGCGGCGTCGGACCAGGTGATCTCCCACAGAGCGGCAGCCAGGTCTGTCACGTGGACGGGGCAACGGATGTCGTCGGTGAACAAGGCGCCCTGCCGGGTGCCGTCGGCCAGCGCGTGCACCAGCCGCTCGTGCTCGGACCGGCCGTTGCCGATGATGAGGGACGTACGGGCGACGGCCGCCGTGTTGGGGCATAGGAGGCGAACGGCGGTCTCGGCGGCTGCCTTCGCGGCCCCGTAGGGGGTGAGGGGGTCCGGAAGGCAGGACTCGTCGTAGCCGTCGCGGCCCGCCATGCCGGAGAAGACGGCGTCGCTGGAGACGTGCACCAGGCGGATGCCGCGGCGGGCCGCAGCTTGGGCGAGGCGGATCCCGCCTTCGGCGGTGACTGCCCAGTCCGCTCCGCCGCTCGTCGCGTTGATCACCACGGCCGGAGCCACCGTGTCGAGGACCTCCTCCAGGCAGGCGGGTTCGCGAAGTTCGAGGTGATGCCAGGTCGCCCCATCGCCGCTGCCGGGTCGGGAGTGGAAGGTGGCGGCCGGGTGCAGGCCCGCGGACACCGCTTGGCATACCAGCTCGGCACCCAGGAAGCCGTTGCCGCCGATGATCAGCACAGTCATGTCGCCTCACGCTACGGGCGAGCGCCATCGCCCCGAGCTACTTCGGCAGAAATCACCGATCAGTCCAGCCAAGGAGGTATGAGCGCCGGCCCGAACCACGCATACCGCTCCGGCCGTCGGTCAGCCTGGCCAGCCGGTCAGTGCTCCCTCCTCAGGCGAGAACGCCGCTGCGTTCGGCGAGGCCGAGGAGTTCCGTTGACGTGGGGCCGGACATGTTGATTCGCCTTACCCGACGCTGGCCGCGACCTGCTCGATGTAGCTCTCCAGCGGCTCGAACCCCCACGCCGCCCGCAACGCCTCGACCTCGTCCGGGTTCGCAACGGGGTACGGGACGAGTGTGCCGTCGGCGCCCTGCGTCAGCTGGGTGCCGAAGACCTGCTCCTGCCCCTGGGCGATCCGTACCCGGTCCTCCAGCAGGGCGCCGTGCTGCGGGTCGGCGTCGCCGGCGGTCACGGCCGCCGAGAGTAGCTCCAGGCACTCCTGCTGGAACTCGGGCTGCCGGTCGGCATGCTGCGCGATTAGCCAGGCGGCTCCGGCGGCCTGCCGGCCGACCAGGGCCTCGCCCGGCCAGCCGCGCGCGGTGATCAGCTCCCGCAGCCAGGCGGTGTTCTCCTCGTCGATGGCCCGCCACCGTTCCATCAGCTCCGGCGTCCGCTTGGCCGCCGGGACCAGCCGTACGGCTTGGTCTTCCTCCTGGCGCCGCAGCAGCTCCGCGGCCAGGGCCTCGTCGATCGCCGGCCGGGGCCGCATGGGTGCAACTCGGTCGATCATCTCGAACAGCTCGCCGGCCAGCACTCGGGTGTCTTCGGGGAGGTTGAGCCGGTCGAGCGCGCTGCGTTCCACCCAGTGGACCGTGTGTTCGGGCGTTCCGTGCACGGCGAACGGCCGGTCGACGACGCCGACGGCAATGTGGTCCCGGTGCTCGTGGCGCCGATCGCACCGGCTGTCCGCGGCGGCCGGCATCGACACCACATGCCACACCGACGCGGTCGCCGGGTGCGGATACCCCTCGGGAAGCGGCGGCGGCAGCAGGCGCACGCGATGTCCCGTCTCCTCCGACATCTCCCGTACCGCGGTCGCAAGCGGATCCTCACCAGCCTCGGCGTGCCCGCCGGGCACGAGTTCACCCCCGAGGCGCGGGTGCTCGATCACGCACAGCCGCCACTGCCGACCGTGCCGCGCGAAGGCGTAGCAACTCGCCGTCTCATGCACCACCAGATCACCCATGCCTCGATTCTCGGGCTCGTGGGGTATCGGGCGAACCGCTTTCGGACAAACTCAGTCGTCCCGGCGTTGCCGGGGCTGGTTGTCCCGTACGGTCCTGCGCTGCGCTGCGGTCCGTACGGGGTTTCCCCCGCCCTCCCTGCTTTTCGATTCTGGGGGCCGGGCGGCTGCGCGCAAGGTCGTCCGGTCCGTGTCCTCGCCGGCCCGCTCCTTCGTCGCTCTACCGGCTGCGGTACTCCCTTCCTCCCCTGCACTCCGCCGCCCGGCCCCCGACATCTCACAGCGCAGGGAGGGCGGGGGAAAAAGGGTCCGCGGCCCCAGGCCGTCCACACCACCCGCCGCACCCGACCAACCCGAGCAAGTGGCGCTCGCACACCCTCCGCGCGTAGCACGGACCCACGTGGGATCCACCTCGCAGAGGACCCGGCACACTCGGAAATGAATGAGAGCCGCCACTGGAGATGAGAGTTGACAGGCCCTCTGACCTGGGCGCTGTCACTTCGACGCCCGTCGAACGAGCAGGACTCCGGGTCAACGGTCTTGAGAGTGAATAGCGGACCTACAGCCTCAAAGCCGGGCAGATTCACTGGGCGCTCGCCCCGCCGGCCTGCGCACTGTCGAGTCCACTCTCACGTCGGGGTTCACGCTCTCATCTTCAACGGCGGCTCTCAATGAAGGCCGGGACGGGTTGACCCTGATAGCCAGTTCTAGTAAATTAGTACATGTCGGAACGGGGAGGGCAAACCCCGGGCCGGACGCCACAGACCTACGATTCCAGGGAGACGGCCATGACCGCCACCGTTGTTGAGATCGCCACCACCGAAGCAGCCGAGTCCACCTCGCACAGCGCGAACATGGAGCTGATCTGGCTCGATCCCAAGGCCATTCAGGCCGGGCGCAACATCCGGCCCGTGGATCTGGACCCCGACTTCGTCGGTTCGATCCGTGAGCGTGGCGTCCTGGAGCCCGTCACCGTGGTCGGCGACGAGTTCTCCGGCTACTCCCTCGTCTTCGGATTCCACCGGCACGCCGCCGCGATCGAGGCGGAGCGCGCGCTCATCCCCGCCATCGTGCGTAACGACATCAGCACCACCGCCGCCAAGATCATCGACCAGCTCACCGAGAACATCCACCGTACGGAGATGCGGCCCAGTGACATCGCCGCCGCGTACGACCAGCTCGCCCTCGAAGGGCTGGATGTGGAGGAGATCGCACGCCAGGTCTCCCAGGACAAGCAGAAGGTCGCCGCCTCTCTCCGGCTCCACCAGATGCCGAAGGAGGCCCGGGACGCGGCGGACGCGGGACAGCTCGACTTGGAGCAGTCCATGCAGATCGCGGAGTTCGAGAACGAGCCAAAGGTGTACAACCGGCTCCTCAAGGTCATCAAGGACGGCGGCCACCTCAAGTACGCCCTGGAGACCGAGCGTCGCAGGAAGAAGAACCGCGAGGCCAAGGCCAAGGCGAAGGCCGAGCTGCTGCTCGCCGGAGTCACCGTGATTCCCAAGCCGAGCTGGGGCTCGGTGCCGCTCAACCTTCGCGACATGCGAGACGAGGCGGGCGACACCTACACGGAAGAGACCCACGCGAAGTGCCCCGGCCACGCCGCCTACCTCGATGAGACCGGCTACATCACCTACGTCTGCCGGGAGCCGAAGAAGTACGGCCACCAGATCCTCGGCTACTACAAGCACCTCAGCGACGAGGAGCGCGCGGAGAAGGAAGCCGCCGAAGCCAAGGAGGCCGAGCGGAAGGAAGCCCTCGCCGCCGCCGCCCAGGTGCGCCGCGAGCACGTCACGGAGATGGCGCGAGCCAACAAGGCCCCGAAGGGCCTCTACAAGGCGGTCGTCACACACCTCTTCGGCCACGGCCTGACCAGCAGCGTCGAGACCGCCCGCCTCCACGATGTGTTCACCCTGCTGGGGGCCAGCCCCGCGAAGGACGTGACCCTGGAGGAGGCCATGCGCCGCCGCGTCGAGCGGACCCCCGAGCACAAGCTCCCCCTCGTGCTGTTCGCCCAGCTCGCCGTCTACGCCGAGGCGAACATGCGCAGGGTCGAGTACGGGCGCTGGGGGCTCGACCTCGACTTCGCCATCGAGTGGCTGGAACTGCTCACTCGCTACGGCTACACGCTGACCGACCCGGAGGAGGAGCTGATCGCGGAACTGCGCCAGCGCCGAGAGGAGCGGGACAACCCTGCCCCGGCAGCGGAGGACGAGTACGACGAGTACGACGACGAGGAAGAGGACGAGATCGAGGCCGATCCCCAGGAGGACGAGCCGGAGCAGGCTCACCCGGCCGATTCCGACACCCAGCCGGCCCCCGACGCCGAGCACGACGGCATCACTGCCGAGGAGGCCGAAGGCGACCAGGACGGCGCCGGTCAGGACGAGGACTTCCCGCTGGAGAGCGGCCCCTCGGACCACGAAGCCGAGCCCAGCCTCTCCCTGGCAGCGTGACCACCAAGGCCGGGGCGGAGCGCGGCACCTCCGCCCCGGCCTTGCCGCCGCGCCTGGCTTAAGGTAGATTAGTAAATGTCGATCAGGGGAGGGCAAGCCCCGGCTCGACCGCCGCAAACCCCCGGACGAGGAGACGCCGTCATGGCTCACATCACCGCTTCCCGCACGTCTGGCCACCGGGCGAACTTCGCCGTGTACCTGGTCGGCCGTCACACCACGCAGGCCGTTCAGATGGCCCAGTCCCTGCTGATCACCATGCCTTCGGCCAGGATTCGCATCAAGCACCCGCAGGCCCTCTACGCGGCGGTCACCGGTTGGTACGAGGCCGAGCGGCTGGCCCGCAAGACGTTCAGTGCGACCGTTGTCCCTCACAGCGCGCCGCCGCGCACCGACTCCGAAGCCGCCGCCCACATCAGCTTCAGCGGCCCGGTCCCCGGCCCCCAGGTCGACGCCCGCGCCGCCGCCGTCAGCCTGAGCGGCGCCGGTGAAGTCCGCGTCCAGGCCGGCCCCCTGGCCATCACCACGGGCGACCTCGCCTCCTTCCAGGACCAGCTGGCCCTGTGGACCCGCGCGTACCAGCTCGGCTCCTCGATCTGGAGTGAACTGCCCCAGCTGGAACAGACCATCGACGACATCGCACGGGGAGACAGGTGCGTCGCGACCCTCCGCGACCGCCTCGCGCTCGCACCGGCAGCCTGACCGATCGCCCCGATCGCGGGCCGAACTTGAAACCGGCGCCTCCGGCCGGGGCCGGCAGCGAGTCGCTGCCGGCCGCCGGACCGGATCGGCCTGCGGCCCGCGCGGCAGGCCGCGCCTTCGAGATCACCCAGAAAGCCCATGCAGGACTTCGAGATCACCGACGCAGCCACCGGCCGACTCATCGCGACCTGCGACAGGATCGACGACGTCATCCCCGCCCTGGACGACGCATGCGAGAGCCTCGCGCGGCAGCTCGCTGCCAACGCTGAGGGCTCCAGCGGGATCCGGCTGCGCCTCGAAGTGCATCACCGGACCCCGGACGGTCGTCGAATCTGGTGCGCCGAGCGCGTCTTCTTCCCGGGCCCGAGCTGAGCGCAACCGATTCGGGACGACCTCAGCTGCCCCGGCCACGGGGACCGTTCATCCGCATCGCAGCAGGAGGGCACCTGATCAGCCGAAACACTCATCCACCAGGAGAAAGTACTGTCCCCTATGAACCCCATCGTCCGCATCGTCGAAGGACGCGTCCTTCTCCCCACCGGCGCGTGGGAAGTCCTCCCCGACGTCCACCGTGACATCCGCGGCCACGACTTCTACCCACCGTTCCCCGACCTGGCCGGCATCCCGGCGCTGGGCAGCACCGCAAACGTTCCGCCGCCCGCCAGGACCCTGCACATCCACTACTCCATTCCGACGGAGCAGTTCGACTGGTACGTGGCGGAGCTCGACCCCGGGACCGGCCAGGCCTTCGGCTGGCTCCGGGCGGGCGGGCCGTACGGGGAATGGGGCGACTTCATCCTTGGCGAGCTCGAGGCATTCGTCCGGCCCGCCGACGGACGCGGCCGACGCCAGCCGGGGGCACCCCAGCTCATCCAGCGCGACACCTCGTTCAAGGCGACCCCCGCCGCGCTCTGCCTGCCCGCCCCCACCATCTGACACACAAAAACGTCCGTTTTTGCATCAAGGAGCAAACGTGAATCGCTCATCCGGCCCGTGGAGGCGGGCATGACCCAGCACATCGTCCAGTACAGCGGCGGGATCGGGTCCTGGGCCGCAGCCATGCGCGTGGCCGAGCGGCACGGAGTCGACGACCTGGTCCTTCTCGTCGCCGACTCCCGTGCCGAGGACGAAGACCTCTGGAGATTCGTCGACGAGACGGCCCGCTACCTGACCGTCGAGCCCGTGATCGTCGCGGACGGCAGGGACCCCTGGCAGGTCTTCCACGACGTCAAGTTCCTGGGCAACAGCCGCCTTGCCCCCTGCTCGGTTCACCTCAAGCAGCTTCCGTGCCGGCGCTGGGTCGAAGCGAACGCCGACCCGGACGACTCGATCCTCTACGTCGGGTTCGACCACACGGAGATCCGGCGGATCCCCGGGACGACGAGAGGATGGGCGCCGTGGCGCGTCGAGTTCCCCATGTGCGAGGAGCCGACCATGTCCAAGGAGCAGATGCTCCAGTGGGCGCGCGACATCGGCATCGACCCCCCGCGGCTCTACGCCTGGGCCGACCACAACAACTGCGCGGGCATGTGTATCAGGGGAGGGCAGAAGCACTGGGCGAAGCTCCTGGAGCACGAGCCGGAGCGGTACGCGGAGGCTGAGTGCCGTGAAGCCCGGTTCCGCGCCCACCTTGGGAAAGACGTCGCGATCCTGCGTGAGCGCCGCGGAGGGGTGTCGCGCCCGCTGACCCTGGCCGAACATCGACGGCGCCTCCAGGCGCAGAAGGCCGGCGGCCGCGTCGGGCGGACTATGGCGAGGGCGGCATGATCCGCACCCAGCAGCTCGAACTGCAGCAGCCGGGTGCCGACACCTGGTGCCAGAGGTGGAAGCGCCGGGAGCCGACGTGGAAACGGACTCGGGACGGTGGCTTCGATCCGGAGGTCCACCGCGTCGTCCGGATCCCCGAGGCGCCGGCGAAACGCTTCATCATCGCCCACCACTACAGCGCGAGCTGGCCCGTCGTGCGTCTGGCCTATGGCCTCCAGCGCGTCGACCAGCCCCCCGGACCCGGTGAGCCCGAAGGCGGCCGCCTGGTCGGGGTGCTCGCACTCGGGGTGCCGATGAACACCGCCGTCCTCAACGTGTTCCCGGACCTTACGCCGCTGAAGGAATCGCTGGAGCTATCGCGCATGTGCCTCCTGGATTCCGTGGCCTCGAACGGCGAGTCGTGGGCGTGCGCGAGGGCGTTCCAAGACGCCACCACCAGGGGAATCCGAGGAGTGATCGCACACGCTGATCCCGTCGTGCGGGTCATGAACACGGCGAGCGGCCCCGTGCAGGTGATGCCGGGACACATCGGCCACGTCTACGGCCACGGCCAGGGCTTCGCCTACCTCGGCCGCACCCGCGCGCGACGCTTGGTCGTACTGCCTGACGCCACTGTGCTGAGCGACCGCACTGCGGCCAAGATCCGCCGAGACGAGACCGGGCACGCGGCAGTCGAGCGTCGCCTCGTCGCGCTCGGGGCAACCGCCCGCCGAGCCGAGGAGGACGGTGCTCGCTGGCTCTCTCGGGCGCTCGAGGAGGTCGGGGCGACGACGCTGCACCACGGCGGCTGCCACAAGTACGCCCGAACCATCGGCCCGCATCGCACCCGGCTTCGACTGGCCGGTCCCACCTATCCCGCCCCTCGACACGAGGCGGCGCCTCTCCCACCGTTTACCGAGCGAAACGAAGGAACCATCAGATGAGTCACGGGCTCAGCCCCACCGGCGCCAGAATCCTCAACACCAACGACGACGGTGTCGTCGCCGGGCATGCTGCTGCGCTCGCCAAGCTGGAGGCCGACGGCCTGGTCGTCCCTCACGAGGGCGACGGTGGCACCCACCGGATGACCGAGGACGGATGGGCGGCCCTGGACGCCTGGCGGCAGGCGTACCCGGGGCACAGCCCGCTGTCCGAGTTCCCCGGTGTCCTGCCGAAGCTGCCTGCCCGTCAGCACGACGCCGTGCTCACCGCCGCGCGGCGTCCGGACCAGAACGTCCCCGGCCGTGACGACCCGGCCTACCGGGCAGGTGAGACCTGGTTTCGCGGCTCGACCCTGCGGAAGATCGCCGCGATCGGCTACGCCGCCATCCGGCCCGAGCCGTACGACCAGGGCCTGGTGACGTGGGAGGAAACGGGCCGCTCGCTCTACCTCACGGAGGCCGGCCGGGAGTACGCCCGGCAGCGCGGGAACATCGACGTTCGCCGCAGGCGCGTCGTCGTCATCGCCTGCGGGGAGAAGAAGTTGCCGGACCCCGGCGTCAACGAATACGGCAACCCGCTCCCCGGCTACCCGGCCGGCGAGCTCTACGTCGGCGACTACCACCGGTCCCTTCGGGGGGCGGCGGACGCCCTGACCGACCAGACGCTGATCTTCATCGCCTCCGCGTTCCACGGTCTCGTCCCGCTCGACCGGCTCCTGCACCCCTACGACGTCACCCTCCGGGACGAGCGGGCCATCACGCCGGAGAAGATCCGCTGGCAAGCGGCGCGTCTCGGCCTCGATGACGCGGACGTCGTCTTCCTCGGCGGTCAGGACTACGCCGCGCTGCTGCTTCCGTCCGTTCCGCACCTGTACGCGCCGCTGGCCGGCGGCATGGGTGACCAGCGCGGCCAGTGTGCGCGAGCCCGCGGGGACGCCGACGTGCGCGAGGCTTGGTGGAAGAAGGCGGCTGCGCTCCACGACGAGCACGCCGGCCGCTGAACCGGGCTGGAGGTCCACCGCCCCTTGTGGTAAACTAGTCCATGTCGAAACAGGGAGGGCAAACCCTGGGTCGGCCGCCACAGACCACCACTTCCAGGGAGAACCCGTGCCTCCGCACGTTGACTTCCGCATCCCTGCGGATTGCCCCGTCATCGCCAACGTCGGCATGGGCGTCGACAGCTCCGCCATCGTCGCCCGCTGGCTCCTGGAACCGCAGACCCGCGGATTCGGACTCGATCAGCTCACCATCCTCATCGCCAGCGTCGGAGAGGAGTACCAGCACACCAAGGACGCCATGGAGCAGGCCCTCTTCCCTCTCGTCGCCAAGCATCGCGTACGCACGGTGCAGATCGCGAGAGCCGGTCAGGCGGCGGCCGACGGCTACGTCGTCCTCGACGACACACGCACGCCCACCCGGCTCGTCACCGACGTCCCCGTGACCCTGGGCGAGCGCATGCTGGGCGCCGGCACTGTGCCCCAGGTCAGCTCGACCCGCCGTTCCTGCAGCGACTGGATCAAGCACTTCGCGCTGGACTCCTGGCTGGCCGCCAACGTGGGGCATGCGCCCTTCGTACACTGCATCGGCTACAACGCCGACGAGACCAAGCGGGCCGAGCGCGACCTGGGCCACAACAAGGGGCACCGGCTCCCGGACTTCCCGCTCATCAGATGGAACTGGGGCCGTGATACGGCCTCCGCATACCTCCGCACCAACCTCGGGCGGGAGTTCGGCCGCTCGTGCTGCTTCTTCTGCCCCTTCCAGAACGGAAAGACCGGACGCGAAGCCCTTGTCGAGAACTGGCGCACCCAACCCGAGGCGGCGCTCCGATCCCTGCTCATCGAGCACAACGCCCTCGTGATGAACCCCAAGGCCAGACTCTTCGGCCGCCATGCTGCCTACGAAGTAATACGAGACGCGGGCCTCCACCACCTGCTCGAACGCCATCACGACCGGATCGAACGCGCCGACTGGAGCGTGTACGAGGTCCGCCGCATCTTCCACGCCCGCGACGGCGACCCCCGGCTCAAGGGCCACGCCTACCGAAGCGTCCTACCCCTGGAAACCGGCTCATGCGCGGCGATGACCGCCGCCCTCTCCAGCCTCGCCGCCGAGTACGACGCCCGCGTCACCATCGACGAACACGGCATCACCCGCGCCCACCTGCGCACGCTCGGCCCCTCGTACCCCACCGCTGAACACTTCCTCGCCGTCGGACCCGCTCTCGCCCCGGCCAAGGCCAGGGACAACTTCGACGACGTCTACGCCGAGATCACCGGCGGCGAGACCTCCCTCGTCGCTCGACACGCGCGGTCCGTTCCGGCCGCCGCCTGACTCCCCCGGGGCAGCCGGCGAGCCCGCCGCCCCCTGTTGAAAGCGAACCCGCCCGATGCACCGTCACACCGCCCCCCTCCGGGCCCACCACGCCGACCCGGACAACACAGTCTGCCCACCCGACCACCGCTACACGACCAGCGGAAAACCACTCACGCCCGGCTGCCCCGGGCGGGCCTACCACGAGGCGACGTGCAGCTGCGGCAGCTTCACCTGCCGCGCTGGGTCGAAGTCGTACGTCAACGAGGAACGCAAGCGCCACCTCCTCACCCACCGGACCAACGACACCGGGAACCGCCGATGACCTCCCCTTTCGGACGCGGCGCCGACGCCGCCCTGCCGCCTCCCGACTCCCCCGCCTACTGGGACCTCGTAGCCCGCGCAGCCACCGGCTTTGTCAAGGCCACCCGAGAAGGGCTGATCAACAGGGAGGCGATCGGGATCGTCATCGCCCTCCAGCAGCGGTATCCCCACGGGACACTCGACCTGGCCACGGTCCTCCTCGCCGGAGTCCAGGAGCGGTGCCGTCCCGAGCACCTGACCGATGACGGCATCCCCGATCTGGATCTGCTCGCGCCGAACCAGGTGGACGCCGTCACCGTGCTGGAGGCCACCTCCAAGGCGAACGCCTTCTTCCGCCGGGGGTCGGCGACGGCCGCCGACATCGAACACACCCAGCAGCAGGTACGCGTTCATGGAGAGGTTCGCGCGCAGGTGACGGCCGCCTGGCGAACCGCCGCGGCTGCGCCACCCTCGTCCAGGCGCTCCGCGCTCCGCTCGGCGCTGTCCGGCCTGGAGCGCGACGCCCGCGCCACAGCGGCAGCGCTCAGCCTGGCCGTCGCAGCCGCGCTGAAGGTCCCCTGAGCCGGCCCCTGCCACCGCGCACGCCGCCTCACCAGGGCAAATGCCGCTGAATGGAGTCGGGGAGGACTTGACCACCCCTCCCCATCCAGGGTAGACTAGTTAACGTCGAAACAGGGAGGGCAAACCCTGGGTCGGCCGCCACAGACCACAGCGACAAGGACCCCACGTGACCATGCGCACTACGGTCGAAGCCGGAGCCTCTCCGGCGCGACCCACGGCCGCCCCCGTGCCACCGGGGGCGGCCCCATGACCAATCCGCAACAGGCCAGAGCCACCGACCAAGGGCGGTACTACGAAGACCCCCAAGGCGGCCCGGACCTCATCTCGGTGACGAACGTGCTCGACCACTCGGTCGGCAAGCCGATCCTCATCCCCTGGGCCTCCAAGGTCGTGGCCAACTACGTGCTCGGCAACCTGCCCCGGGTCGTCTCCCAGGCCCGCAAGGACCCCGAAGGCATCCTGAAGGAGATCAAACAGCAGCCGGCCCTCATGCGGGACGCGGCGGCGGACCGCGGCTCCAGAGTCCACAACCGCGCCGAGGCGCACCTCCTACGCGCCCCGGTGCCGGACGAGGAAGACCCCGAAGTCATGCCGTACTTCAACCAATTCCTGAAGTTCCTCGATGCCTGGGGTATCGACCCCAACCGGGACCTTGAGGCTGCCGAAGCGACCGTCGCACACCGGGGGCTGGGCTACGCCGGGACCATGGACATGCTCCTGCACCTGCCCACCGGGGCGACGAGGAAGCGCCGACGGCAGCTCTGGCTCATCGACATCAAGACGAGCGAGACACAGGCGTCCACCACCGTATGGCCCGAGTACGACATGCAGCTGGCGGCCTATCGGTACGCGCCAGTGATCTGGGCGCCCGACGGCACGGACATCCCGATGCCCAAGGTCGCCGGAGCCGCGATCCTCAACCTCCGCCGCCGCCGCGTCAACCTCGTCCCGATGCAGGCGAACCGGGCGTCCTTCGCCGCCTTCCGCTCGGCCCTGACCGTGGCCAAGCACCTCCAGCACATCGACAAGACCAAGTTCATTCCGCTCACCCCACCTACCGACCTCGACCCCACGACCCTGAGGAGGGCAGCCTGATGGCCGGACGACTCCTGAACCTCCAGCGGCAGGCCGCCGAACTCGGACGCCTTCGCACCGGCTGGAGCGTGCCCACCGACAAGGGCCGGAACCGACCCGTCAAGTCCGAGACCTGGATCGTCTCCAGCCACGACCGCTCACGAGTCGACGCCGCCGCCGAGATGTGGGGCGGCAAGGTCGAACGCTGGAGCCCGCAGGGCAACCATCCCGACCAGTGGAGGGTCATCACCGAGGCGACCACCATCGAAGCTCTTCTCCCGCCCGGTGACCCGCTGTCCCAGTACAACGAGATGTGGACGGGCGGCGGCTGCGCCCGCCGCTGCGACGGCATCACCGAGAAGCTGTCCATGAAGCCATGCATCTGCCTCGACCGGCATGGAGAGAACTGGCACCTACTCGGCCCCCAGCAGGTGTGCCGGGCGACCAGCAGGATCAAGGTCTACCTTCCCGACCTGCCGGGGATCGGCGTCTGGAGGGCGGAGACGCACGGGTTCTACGCGGCCAACGAGTGGCCGGGCGTCGTCGACATGGTCCTCTCCGGCACCGGTGGTCGCGGCGTTATCCCCGTCGGCATGCGAATCGAGCAGCGTCAACGCATGGCCGAGGGCAAGCTCAAAAAGTTCCCCGTCGTCGTCGTGGAGGTCAGGGCCACCGCGCGTCAGGCGCTCACCGGCACCATCCCCGGCGCCGAGCTCAGCCCCGTCCCGCCTGCCCACCTCGCGCTCGAAGCGGTCGGCCGCGACTACGCGGCCGAGGCCCGAAGGGCGCCCACGGCAGACGCGGCGCTGAAGATCTACCGGGAGGCGGAAGCAGCTGGTGACATGACCGACGAGCTCAAGGCAGAGCTGGTCGCCATCGGCACGGCGAAGCGCGCTGTCGAGGCCAAGGCGGCGAGCTCGACGAAGATCGGAGGGAAGAACATGAACGCGGCGAACGCCGCCGAAGAGGAGCCGATCGACGCCGAGATCGTCGAGGACGACGACCCGGAAGCGGTCTGGTTCGAGATCGTCAGCGAGGCCGGGGAACGCGGCTGGAGTGCCGATCAGCTCGCCGGGCAGTTCGCCGCTCGCAACGGCGGGCTCGCTCCCGACTCGGCAGAAGCCACCCAGCTCCGCCGCTTCCTCGCCGACCTGCGCGAGGTCGCCGCCTGAGCGCAGCGGCCGGTGCCGGTGGCTCGGCACCGGCCGGAGGCACCGTCCGCCCTCCGCCGCTCGCTATAGTTACTCCTACGAATCTCCTTGTGGGTGACCTCGCTCTTCGAGTTTGAGGAACCCTGTGAGGTGGTTTGTGGTGAGGGGCCAGACGATTTTGCCCAAGCCGGTCCTCCGAGGCCGGTACGGATCCTCGGATCCGTGTCGTCTGGCCCCGACTCATTTCTGGACCGGCGAGCCGAGCGTGCGTACGCCGGACGCCTTGACCGGTCCGTGTCGAACGCACGGTTGATTGCGGACATGCCCGCTGCCCGTCCCGAACTCTCAGGCGTCGGCCCCTGCAGCAAGAGGAACGAGCGCGGTTCGGTCGGCATTCGGGACCCAGCGGCGATCCCGTGGCCCGTTGAACACGTCGCGGGGCAGCGGAACGGCCTCGGTGCTGAGCGTCTCGTAGACCTCCACGAAGAGCTCGTCGCCCTCCGGCGCGCCCTGGCTCGCCTCGGCGAACGCGGCCACCAGAGCCTGGACGTCGTCACCGAACTGAGCCCGGTTCTCGTCGAACCAGGCTCCCGCCCACTGCGCGGCGTGGTCCTCCCGGCGTACGACCGCGAGGGCGCTGACGTAGGGGTGGTCGTTGCGCAGGCTCCCGTTGCGGCCAGCGACGCCGCGGAAGTCGCCCAGTACCCCGTCCGGCAGGACCGGGGCTTGAAGGGTGAGATCGCCGTACATCGCGGAGAGAATCAGATGGGGGGAGTCGAACGGGATCGGCCGGCCGCCGGGGTTGTCGAGCACGATGATCAGCGGCCAGCCCCGGTCTCGCAGGCCCTTGAGCTGGCCGGCGGCCTTCTTGATCTGCTTACGGATCGGCGCGAGCGCCTCGCTGAGCGAGCGGGACATCACCTGACCCGGAACGGTGTCCTGGAACATGCCGTACGTCTCGAACGCCTTCACCTCCGCGACGAGCGTGTGCTCGCCTGCGGTGACCAGGTAGTCGGGGTGGCGTCCGGTGCCGAACTCGGGCTCCACCTCGAAGGTGTAACCCCGCTCGCGAAGGTATCGGGCGACGCGAGCCTCGGCTACGTCGCCGATCCTGGGTGCTGTCACGCGGGCAGTATGCCCGAGCCGGCCTGGCAGGGTTAGGGCCTGGTGGCGATGATCGCCTCGGTGCGGATCACCTCGTCGAACCTCCCGGAAGGGGCGAATGCGAGCAGCGCTGTGCGCAGGTCCTCCTCGAAGGCGTCCTTCTGCTCGCCGAGCTGGGCGGGGCTGGAGTAGGACAGGCTGAACACCCAGCCGATGACCTCGTCCACGGTGCGGGTCAGGGTGTGGTCCCAGTGCGCGGTGTCGACCTCGGAGAACGGGGAGCGCGCGAGGACGTCCTGGTGGCGCTCCTTGGGGTGGGAGTAGGTGCCGGAGCCGGCGCGGCGCTCGGGGCCGAGGTAGCGGGTGCGGACCTCGTCGACGACGTGCCGCCAGTCGGCGGGCTCGAGGTCGCCATGGGCGCCGCCGGAGGCGAGGACGATCGCGCCGCCCGGTTCGATGATCCGGTCGAGGTCCCGGGCGACCTGGTCGCGGTCCATCCAGTGGTAGGCCGCGCCCATGACGGTGAGGAGCACGGGCCCGATGTCCATCGCTGGGAGGGTGGTGGAGTCGCCCTCGCGCCAGTCGATGTTGGTGATGCCCTGCTCGTCGGCGAGGCGGCGGCCCTCTTCGAGCATGCCCTTCTCGGGGTCGACGGCGATGACCTCGCCGACGAGGGGTGCGAGGTCGAGGGCGATGATGCCGGGGCCGGCGCCGAGGTCGAGGACGCGCTGGGTGCCATCGAGGCCGAAGCGGTCGCCGAGCAGGGTGTAGAACTCGGGCGCGTAGCGGGGCCGGTGCGCGGCGTAGTACGGCGCGGTGGACGCGAACAGTTCGTCGGGCGTGTACGAGGTCACGGGTCCAGTCTCTCGCGGGGGTGCGGTCAGGGGCGGGTGTTCGGTCAACGAGCCGGAGCGGCGTTCAGGTGCTCCCACCAGTCCGCCAGGGGGCGGGCGCCGGAGCCTTCGCGGGCGACGGAGCCGTCGGGGTGGCGGTCGCGGGCGTCGAGGAGCTGCCGTGCGACGTCGTCCAGGTCAGGCCGGTCGAGGAGGCCGGGGGCGGGGTCGTCGACGGCGTTGAGCCAGCGATAGCCGTACTGCATCATCACGGCCAGGCGGGTGTGGCCGGAGCGGTTGAGGCCGCCGGCGTGCCAGGTGCGGTTCTCGAAGAGGACCACGTCGTGGGAGCCGATGTCCGGGGTGATCGCGCCGGGCGGGTCGATGTCCCCCTCCGGGACGATGACGGGCCCGGTGCGGGTGTGACTGCCGGGCACGAACATCGTGAGCCCGGCGTCCGGGCCCGGGTCGGTGAGGAAGTACGCCACCTTGATCGCCAGACGAGGCGTGCGGTCGACACCGAGATCGGCCACGGTGGAGGACATGTCGCGGTGCCAGCCGTGCCGGGCCGGAACCCGGATGGTGCGCTGCTCGTCCGGCAGGGACGGCATGGAGATCAGGTTGCTCGACATCAGGTGGATGTTGGGGCTGAGCAGGCCGACGAGCGTGGGCAGCACGGCCGGGTTGGCCAGCAGTGGGAGGAAGGTGTCGTCCAGGGCGACGACGCCGCGGAAGCCGTCCTTGCCGTCGACCGAGCGGTCCCGGCCCGCGGTCCGGTCGGTGGCCAGGAGCCGTACGGCGGCCTCGGCCGCGCGGTCGCGTACCTCGGGGGCGAGGGCGCCGCGCAGGACGAGGAGGCCGTCGCGGTCGAAGGCGGCCAGCTGCTCGGGGTCGGGTGCGAGCGGGGTGGTCATCGCGGCTCCTTGAGCATCGAGAGCGCCTGGGCGGTGAGCGCGGCGGCGGACATGCCGCAGTGCTCCAGCAGGTCGGCGGAGGGCAGGGGGCGGCCGGGGTCGCGGTAGCCGACCACGCGGACGCGGGCGGCTTCGCCGCGGCCGGCCAGCAGGGCCCGTACGGCCGGGGCCTGCGTGACGGTGGCCAGCAGCACCGGGGCGCCGGTCGGGAACAGGCGGTCGAAAGCGGCGTCGGGCAGTGCGGCGGGCCAGGTGTCCGGGTGCCCGAGAACCGTGAGTTCGTTGACGTGCACGTAGCGGATGCGGGCGTCCGGGCGGGCGGCGGCGAGCCGGCCAGCCGCGGCGGACAGCTCGCGTGCCGCGACGTCCCCGGCGGAGGCCAGGACGATGTCCGGCCCTTCGGGCCCGGGGGTGCTGAGGTGGGGCCAGATCGCGGCGCCGACGGTCAGCTCCTCGCGGAAGGTGTCCGGGGGGAAGGTGAGCGTGTGGTGCTTGTCGGCGAGCAGGAAGTTCGCCCGGTCCCGCCCGGTGAGCATGACCGCCAGGACGGCGGCCGCGCGGGTTGCGTCGGCCGGGGTGTAGACGTGCACGGTGGGGTTCTCGGTCTCCAGCATCGCGGAGACGAGCCCGGGGTTCTGGTGGGTGTAGGTGTTGCGCCAGCCCAGCGAGGTGATCAGGTAGTTGATGTTCGCCAGCCCGCCCGCACCGGTCGCGGTCCGCGCGCTGCGGTGCTTGAGATGCTGGACGAGGAGACTGGTGTTGACCGCGGCGAACGCCTCGTACGTGGCCAGCAGCGCGTCGCGGCCGGTCTCGGTGTAGCCCTGCAGCCAGGCGTGGCAGATCTCCTCGTTGAGGATCTCGCTCGCCCACGCCGGCATCCCGCCGTCCGGGCCGTCAGCCAGGTGCAGCCGGTTGGAGGCCGCCTCATCCGGACTGAACAGGCGGAAGGCACCGGCGGCGGCGCGCTCGCGGATCACTGCGCTGAGCAGCGGCCACGCCTCCGTGCCGCGGACGGCGAGCGGCGCCACCGGCGGGGCCGGGCGGGGCCGGGGCGGCGGGTGCGGCAGCGCCTGCCGTACGAGGTCGGACGGCAGTCCCCGGTCGGTGAACAGGGTGCCGGGCTGGTACGAGGCCAGCCACGCGGCGAGGGCGTCGAACTCCTCCCGGTTGTGGGCAGGGTCCTTCAGCGGGGTCTTGTGGACGGCGGGGGTTCCGGCGATCCGGCGGCCGGCGACCTCTTCGGGTCCGGTCGCGCCCTTGGGCATCGTCAGGACGAGCACCGGCTGCGGCCGGGCGACACCGAGCGGCCGCAGCCGGGCGAACACCTCGGCCAGGACCGTCCGGAAGCCGGCCACGTCGGAGCCGTCGTGGAGGAACGGCTCGTACCCCAGGCCGGTGAAGTACGCGCGCAGCTCGGCCTCGTCGAGCCCGGCCAGCAGGGAGGGGCCGCCCATCCGCAGGCCGTTGGCCAGCACGACGGGCAGCACCGCGCCGTGCAGCCCCGAGCCGAGCAGCGCCCGCCGCGCGGTCCAGGCCGCCGCGGCGGCGCCGGTCTCCAGCTCCCCGTCGCCGAGCAGCGCGACCACCAGGCGGTGCGGGGCGTCCAGGACCATGCCCTGCGCGACGGCGAGCGCCGGCCCGAGCTGGCCGCCGGTGTAGCGCACGCCGGGGATCAGTGGGGTGATCTCCCCGCCGTAGGAGCGGGTGTGCGGGAAGCCCGCGGCCAGCGCGCGCAGGTCGGCCGCCGACCAGCCCGGTCCGCTGCCGGTCAGCGTGAGGGTCTTCGTCAGGTAGGCGTGGGCGAGCGCCGACGGGCCGGCGTGCCCGGCGCCGTGGACGACGAGGACCTCGCTGCCCGGGGGACGCCATGCGGTGAGCGGCCCGAGGTGCGCGAGCATGAAGTTCACCGGCGGGCACACCCCCCAGTGTCCGCTCGGCGCCTCCTTCACGTCCTCCACCCGCAGCGGCCGGCCGGGCAGTACGTTGTCGTTCAGGTACAGCTGCGCGGCGCACAGGTAGTTCAGCGCCCGCCACGCGGCCGTGACGGCCGCGTCCGGCACGCGCGCTGCGGCGTGGGCTGCGGCCTGGTTCCAGTCGGGGAAGTCCCCCGGGCCCGCCGCGACAGCGGGCCCGGGGGCCATGACGGTCTCGCTCACCGCGCCGTTCCTTTCCGCGCGGCGACCGCGTCCACGGCGGCGGTGACCCGCCCGGCCCGGATCTCCGCGGTGCCGGCCTCGGTGACCAGGTGGAGGATCTGCGCCTGCTCGTGGGCGGGCACCGCCGCCCAGTCCAGCCCCGCCCGCTCCAGGGCGGCGGCCAGATCCTCGGGCACGCTGCGCGGGGTGCGGTCCCGCACGCCCTGCACTGTCAGCGGCACGCCGGTCACGCCGTCCGTGACGGCCGCGTACGGCACTGCCGCCTGCCCGCGCAGCGCGTAGGCCACGACGGTCTTGGAGCTGCCGGTGGGGAAGGTGACGCGCAGCTGGGCGCCGCGCTGGCCGACCGGTCCGCGGCAGGGCAGCAGCAGGAAGTCCCGGCCGCCGATCCGCTCCGGCCGGGCCACCACATGCGCGGTGTCGGAGGCGGCCGGCAGCGGGAGCAGGACCATCGGGTCCGGGCCCGCCAGGGCGGCCTCGGCGAGCTGGGGCGGGCGGGTGACGGCGATGATGCCGCCGGGGCCACCTCCGGCACGCCGCGCCGCCTTGTGCGTGAACAGTGTCCGGTCCACCGTCGCGAGCAGGGTGTTGGTGAAGTCGTGCTTCCAGCCCCGTTCCCGCTGCGCGGGAAGGTCTCCGGCGGTGACGAACATCAGGCCGAAGGAGACGGTCACCGGCAGCGCGGCGCCGAGCCGGTCCCGCAGGATCCCGAGGGCCTGGTGGAACTGGGCGGCGTCGTCCACGACCGCGGCGAGGATCACTTCGTCGCCGCCGAACGTCGCCGCGCAGCCGGAGTCGAGGGGCTGCTCGCGGAACCACTCGCGGGTCGTGGCCCCTACGGTCGCCATGACCTCGTTGCCGGCCAGGTGCCCGTAGGAGGTCGGGTTGGTGGAGTTGGTGCGCTCCACGTGGTCCTTCAGTCCGTCGACGTCCCCGATCGCCAGCGCCACCAGCCGCCCCGCCTCCAGGGCGGCGGCCAGGCAGCGCGGGATGTGGCTGTGGAAGTCGGGGAAGGCGACCAGGCCGGTGACCGCGTCCTCCCGGCCGCCCTCGCACCAGGTGCGCAGCGGCAGCTGACTGGGGTCGAACAGCGGCACGGACGCGGTCAGCGGGTCGTGGACGGGGGGTGTTGCCGGGCGGGACGTACGGGACGGCTCCATCAGCCGGCCACCTCCGATGTGATCGCCTCCGCTGCCGCTCGGGCGGGCAGCAGCAGGAGGAGGGTGTTGAGGGAGTGCAGGCGAAGCGTGGGCGCGGCGGACATCAGCGGTCCGGTCGTGTGGTGCCGGTCCACCCATGCCGTGTGCCAGCCGACCGCCGAAGCCCCGCGGACGTCGGCATTCACCGAGTCGCCGACGTGCAGCAGCTCCTGCGGTCGCAGCCCGCTGGCTTGCTGGACGGCCGCGAAGGCCTCCGGCTCCGGCTTGATCGCGCCCGTGCGCGCCGAGTAGAAGACGCTGTCCAGCAGCTCGCGGAACACGGCAGGTTCCTGCTCGGGAACCGAGGAGCCGAGCGCGTTGGTCATCGCGTACAGGGCGAAGCCACGCGTGCGCAGCGCGGCCAGGGTGTCCGGCACGTCCGGGTACAGCTGCGGGTCCTCGGCCCGGCGCCGGGCCCGCTCCAGCACCTCGGTGAGCGCGCCGGTGACCGCGGGCCGCTCGAAGTCGGCCGCGATCTCGTGGGCGAGGTCGTGCGGGGAGACCAGGCGCCGCTTGGCTCCCTTGCCCATCAGCGCACGGGCTTCCTCCAGGGAGATGCCGAGGACCTCGGCGACCTGGCCGGTCGTCGCCACCGGCTCCGGGCGCACCAGCGTTCCGCCCATGTCGAAGCAGACCGCCCGCACCCCGGACCACGTTCGGCCGCTCATGACCCGATCTCCCATGCCGGGAGCGGCGAGGAGGTGACCGGCAGCGGGGCGAGCCCGGCGCCGGGCCCGGACGGCAGCATCCCCGCCTCCACCTGGGCGGGTGTGGTGAACACCTGCTGCCGCAGCGGCTCCAGCGTCAGGTGCCACTCCACCGCCGGGACCTTGTCCCGGCAGCACGCCCCGGCCAGCGCGAGCGCCGCCCACAGCCGGTCGCCGTGCGGGAACGTCGCCATGCCCAGGTCCGCGGCGACCTCGGTGGTGTGCAGGGAGCGGGCCAGCCCGCCCGACCAGCCCGGGTCGGTCTGCCACACGTCCACCGACCCGCCGGTCAGCAGCCGCATCTGCTCGTGCTCGTCGACCGCGTGCTCCCCGGCCGCCATCGGCACCCCGGCCCCGGCCGCCCGCACCCGCCCCCAGGCGAAGCTGCCCGGTTCCAGCAGCTCCTCGGCGAACGCGACCTCCAGCTCGGCCAGCACGGGCAGAAGGGCGAGCGCCTCGTCCAGTCGGCACCGGCGCAGCCCGTCGACCATGAACCGGCCCTCGCCCGCCGCCTCCCGCAGCGCCCCCAGCACCCGGGCAACGGCCCGCGGCCCCTGGCGCAGCAGCTCCTTGGTGAGCGGCCACTTCTGCCCCCAGAACCCCTGCTCGGCGATCCACGCCGCCGCCTTCACCGCCTCCGGACGGCTCGGGTCCAGGCCGAGCGCGGACGCGTACGCCGGCACCCGCTCCCGCACCGTGCCGCCCAGCAGCTCCGGCACCGACCGCCCCGAGGCCCGCGACGCCAGGTCCCAGCACGCCAGCTCGACTGCCGAGACGGCCTGCCGGGCGTGCGCCCCCTGCTGGTGCCGACCTGCCCGCGGCCGGTAGCCGAGCCTGCGCGGCGCTGCCGCATCGTGCCCGACCAGCCCGTCGGCGAGGGCGTCCACGACGAGCCGCGCCACACCCTCCCCGACCGGCGCGTGCCAGCCCGAGACCCCGTCACCGATCACCTCGATCGCGAACCGCGTCCGGTGCTCCGCCCACGACGGCCCCGCCGGCGTGACCGCCACCGCGGCCACCACGTCCGGTAACCCCTCCGGCAGACCGGCCGGCTGCCCGGCCACCGGCCACACCCGCACCGCCCGGACCACCGTCACGGCCCCGCCGTTCCGGCCGGCCATCAGATCCGCGCCCCGGTCAGCTGCTCCCCGGCGAACGTGTACGCCCACGGCGAGCGGTAGTTCTGCCACCACTGCGGCCGCAGCCCCGTCGGCACGTACAGCTCCTCGACCGCGCGGCGCATGGCCAGGTTCCACTCGATCGTGTCCGACCCCGGCGCGCGGTAGACGTCCATGAAGGGGTTGTGCGCCTGGAACGTCTGGAACCGCGGGAACGTCGTCGTCACCGGCACCAGTCGCTTCAGGTTCTCCACGGCCTCCTCGATCGGGTCCAGACCAACGATGTAGGTGAAGTCCGTGGTGATGCCCCGCTCCTTCGCCGCCCCGAGCGTGGCGACCATCTGGTCGACCGTCAGCGCGGCCTTGGACTGCTTGAGGATGTTCGCCCGGTTGGTGAAGCACTCCACCGTCAGCGTCAGGTGGAAGGGCCCGAGCCCGGCGGCCCGGTCCAGGCCCGCCTCGCTGGTGAGCACCGACGACAGGAAGTGCAGCGTCCCCTCGCAGCCGGTGCTGCGCATCGCGGCGCGCACGCCCTCCAGGTGCTCCAGGGCCAGGTGCTCGTACAGGAAGCACCCGGTGCACACCGTGACGGTCTCGACCCCCGACAGGTCCGGCATCCCGGAGTTCGCCGCGAGGGTGGCGAAGTAGCCGGGCAGGTCGAGTTCGCGGATCGCCGGGTCCGACGCGCCCTCCAGGGTGTTCGGGCAGAACGTGCACCCGACGCACTGGGACCGCTGGTTGGAGTTCAGGGTGAGCATCTTGGTGCCGTTGCGCCAGTAGCCCAGTACGGCGTCATCGTCCTCGATGCCGGTGACCGTGCCGACCCGCTCACCGTGCAGCCGCAGCTCGTGCTCGTCGATCTCGAACGGCGAGTCCTCGCGGCCCAGGGAGAGGATCAGGTACGACGGGTCGGCCGGCCGCGAGTCCAGCGCCAGTTGGAACCGCATCCGCGGCTTGTCCAGCGGCGAACGCGCCCCGCAGCTGTTCAGCGCGATGAGCAGCACGTCCTCGGGGTTGATCTTCCACTCGCGGGCCACCTCTTCCAGGTGGCGGACGGATTCGAGCATCGGCTTCCCTCTCTCGCCTACGGAGCGGGACACCGGAAAGGCCGGCGCCCGTCGGAGTCGTGCGTCCCGGCTTCGCGGGGAGACCCTCCTCGCGAAGCCGGAGCCAGACCGTAGACGGAGACACCCCCCTGTTTGCTCACAGCCGTGAACATGCAAAATCCCTGCAACAGCACCGCGATCCGTGCAAAAACGGCCGTTTTCATCTCGTGTGCTGAGGAAGGGAACACGGCAGGTGTCCCCGCGAACCGTCGTAGGAACTACCGGCTGATGCCCATCCGGTGCGCCAGACCGGCAAGGTCGCGCTGCACATGGGAGGGCAGCCGCTTCCCGAGGAGGTAGCTGACGGAGTCTCCGATCAGCGCATCGGCGTGGACTCGCTGGGGGGCGATCAGCTCCGCCCGCAGGAACCGCTCGGCTGCGGCCGATTCCTGCCCGCGTACGTGAACGAGCGCCCGTCCCAGATCGGAGTGGTAGGCCGCCTGCCGGCCGGGCGCATTGATGATCTCGGGATGCACGCCGGTACCCGCCGTGACCGCGTCGCCGTGGTGCCCGAGATCCGTGTTGAGGCTGACCCGGTGGATCTGGACGTTCGTGGGTCCGAAGTTGAGATGGAGGGCGCGCGTCTCCCCGATCCCGGTCGCCAGGCGCGCCGCCTCGGTCAGGTGTGAGCGGACATCGGACGTGCGGTCACCAGCAGGTCGGCTCGGGTCCTTGGTGATGGTCGTGGCCGAGATCAGGTGGAGCTCGCCGAGCAGCGCTTCGGCATTGGGGAGATCGAGGTGGCGTTCCAGGAGGTTCACCGTGGCTGTCGCCTTGGACAACGCCTGCTGGGGGCTCCCGGCCGCCATGAGGATGTGCGTCGCGAAGAAGCCACTCAGGGCGGTGTAGACCGGGTCCTCGAGTTCGGCGATGGCTTCGCTGGCCCGGGTGACCGCGATGAAGGCCAGATCCGTGTAGCCGAGCGACTTGAGCATCAGGGTGCACGCTGGGTGGTAGGCATCCGCCAACAGCCGCAGCACCCTCAGCCGCGTACGACCCTCACTCGCCGCGGCCGCCGCCTGGAGGTCCGCCAACAACTCCGGAAGCCTCACCGCCAGGGCGCTGTACTCCGCCGAGTGGTACAGCCGGTTCGCCCGCCGCACCCGCGCCGCCAGCTGCGTCACAGGCTCCGCCGGTGGCCGACGGTCCGGCGGGCTCCCCAGAGTCATGCCCATCAACGTCAGCCGCAGTGCCGGGATCGCGGCATGTGCCTCCGTGGCATGCGGGTCCACAGGGAGGAAGGGCTGCCCGAGCAGCTCCGCCGGCGCGACCTTCAGCGCGTCGGCGAGCGCGCTTATGTAGGAGGAGTCCTTCAGGAGTCGCTTCCCGCCCTCGATCATCGACAAGTAGCTGTTCGAGACACCCGCGAGGCCGGCCAGCTCACGGAGAGTCAAGCCTCTCTTGCCGCGGAGCGTCCGCACTCTCTTGCCGATCTGCTTGGCCCGCTCCTGCTGCCGCTCGTCCATGATCGCCTGCCCAACTCCCCCTGGATCATGCGTAGGTTAGGCCAGGTGCGGCCGCCGCAACCCGGCATTCCCTGAACACGCCGAGATCACTTCATGCTGAGCCGCGCCGCGATCCCGCCCAGGACATCGGCGTGTTCCTGGGCGCGGGCGGGGAGCACGCTCACAAGCTCGCGAGCCAGCGGGTCCAACCGAGTGTGCAACGGCGCGAGGGATTCCGCTGTCGCCAGATCCGCGACCGCCGCCTCGTACTGGCCGAGCCTGGCTCGGGCGGACGCGGTGAGAACAAGAAGGGCGGAGCGGTCGCCGGCCGGAAGGCCGGCCGCCCCCTCCGCCCGAGCGAGCACCTCGTCGTAGGCAGCGCCCTCCGCTGCCGCAAAGGCCCCGGCGGACGCGACCTGGGATCGCTGCCACGCGCTGATGGCCTTCTCCTGAGCAGATGCGAGTATGCGCTCGCTCTCCGCCGCCTGCCCGAGCGCCGCGTGCGCGACGGCCAGCGGCAATAGAACCTCGGCCGGGACATCGGCCTCCCCCCGCACAGCCCGGGCGACGGCGAGCTCGGCCTGGCCCATGTCCAGCAGCAGCCACACCTCTTCCCCGAGCACCGCAGGGTATGCCTCCGGCGGGGGACAGGCGTGGGACAGCAGGTTCCAGGCGAGATCCCGGTAGCCGAGGCGGCGCAGGAGCCGGCTCACGGCCACGTGCGCGGCCGCGCGCAGTGCGGTGCCCCTGCAGTCGGCGTCTTCGGGGCGCGGCGGGCCGATCAGTTCCAGCAGCCCCGGAACCATCTGGGCGGCGGAGGCGAGCTCGCCGTCGTCGTCGGCCGCCCTCACTCCCTCGGCGAGCTCGGCCAGTCGAGCCTCGTCTGCCTCTCCCCCGGCGCCGTCCGCGGAGAGCGTGCGCGCCAGATGCCGGCGTGCGAACCACCCGAGGGAGTGCACGGTGGAGTGGCCGGGCCCGTGCGGCATGTACGGCTGGCCGGTCAGCTCGGCCGGATCCAGCCGGAGACCGGCGGCGAGCGAGCTCAGCACGCGGCCTTGGTCGACCCACTCCTCCCCCGCCTCCAGGTCCTCGATCAGTTGGCCCGGGACGCCGGCGCGCGTCGCCAAATCGGCCACGCCGAGGCCTCGGCGTATTCGCCAGTCGGTGAGGTGACGGCCAACAGGGGTGGGGCCGCCGCTGTCGATCTCGTGCGTCACCAGGGTGCTCGCATGGTCAATCGCGGGCTCCGTGCTCGTCCTCGGCGGCTAACGCCGGTCGCGGGTAAGGCCCCTCTACGGGACCACATGGGCTTTGGCGCGACACAGTAGCTACACGGAACCAGCCAAAGCGAATATGCCAGGTCCGATGCGTATACGAAGTCAACGAGCCCCGGGGTCGAAGGGCTTTGAGTGCCACTCGGCAGTCGGCTGAGCGAGTATCTAAAACGGCCGTTTTGGTGATCGTGCGAGGCGAAGTACGACGAAGGGCCCGCACCTGAAGGTGCGGGCCCTTCGTCGAGGTTCTTTGGGCCGTCGTCCTCTCCTGGAGGTTTGGTGTACGGCCAGCCGAAAGAACCCGCTCGACTGAGCGAGCAGAGCGGGAGCCCGGGAGACTTCCCTCTGCTCAGGACAACGAGCGGCCGGTCAAGGCGTCACGGGGCGCCCTCAGTCGATCTGACGGGAGGGGGAGTCCCGGCCACACCTAGGCCGCCAGATCGAGACGGACGATCTCGATCTTCTTCACGGACCGCCGCAACTGCTCGACCGTCCTCGGGAGGGGCGTCCAGGCCGACTCCTTCTCGGGCATGTCCCGGTTGAGCTGCGAGATCGCCCGGCTGTAGGCCCGCTCCAGGCCGCGGATCTGCAGCGGCATGCCGGACGGGCGCCGGCGCATCCCGCGCCCCTGCCCGGAGTGGTTGTTCCGGAGCGACACCCAGAGAGCGTCCTTCGTGCCCTCGATGAACTCGATCCTCTCGGCGCGGATGTCGAGCCACGCCTTCAACGCCGCCCGGGTGAACTGGCTGAGGCGGATCGTCTCGACGATCGGCAGAGCCGCCTCCCCCACGCCCTGGGGGCGCCGGATCAACGAGATCGTCGACAGGTCCGGAGCGAGGGCATGGGTCGTCATCTCGACGAGCTCGCCGGAGCGAGCCCGGGTGTCGAGGATGACTCCGTACATCGCAAGGGTCCGCACGCGCCCCGCCTCGGACATGGGGGTATGGGCGGGCCGGGACAGCTCCCGGGTCAAGGCGCGGCGCTGCCGGTCGGCGACGGTAGCCTTCGGCGGATCCTTCGGTGCGAGGGGGAACCGGACGGGGCGCCCGAGAAACTTCGCCACGGCGTTCCAGGCGGTCGCCCGGGTGCGCATGCTGCTGTTGCTGGCCGGCACCTGCACCTCGTGGTCGGGATGCCGATGGCGTTCTCGTGTGAGTCCCGCGCCGGCCAGGTCCGAGTACACCCACCAGGTGGACAGCGTCAACAGATCGTCGAAGGACGTCCGGGCCTTCTCAGGGAACTCGTCGAGTTCGGCTGCGGCCTGGACGTCCTTCACTACCCAGCGGAGATTGGCGGCGCGCTTCTTCTCCGCCTGCTCCTGGCGGATCAAGGTCTCGACCAGCATGGACATCCGCGCGACGGCGGGGTGAAGCGTCTGCTCAGACATGCGGTCCAGCACCTCCGAAGGGCCGCCACCTGACCCGTGGCGATGGATAGAAGGCCGTAGAGTCCAGGGTACGCAGCCCCGGACGGCTGTGCAGCGGTTGGCCCAGGGCCAAGATCACGAGAAAATTCGCCGACACACGCGGCCGAATTGATGCACATCACTAGTCGAGACGCATAGGATGATCGCCATGACCACACCTGGGACACCCATAACGCGCCGCCGGCGCGGCCGTCCCGTGGAGTACGTCGCGGGATCCGGCCTCCCCTGGCGAACGACGTTGTCCTTCGACCCGGACAACGCCGAGTTCATCGTGGGCCTGATCAAGCAGGTCCACCCGGACCTCTCCGCCGCGACCGTCATCAACGTCGTGATCGACCTGCTGCTGAAGACCAAGGCACCCGAAGGCGAGCCGCTGACCCCGGCCAGCCTGGAGGCAGCCCTGCGGAAGATCACGAAGGACTGGCCTGCGGCAGAGCACACTGCCACTCAGGAGGAGCTGCCGATGACCGGGTGATCTGACCGCGGTGGAAGGCGTCCAGACACACGAAAACGCCCCTGTCCTAGACCAACAGAGGCTTCCCGTGATGAACGCCAGCTCCCCCGCTACCTCCCCTAAAAAGTTCTGCTCCGGGATCTCAGCTGCTTCCTACGGCGACCACTGAGACCCGCTCCATATCGACCTGTAGCGAGACCAACCTGTCGGGGACCAACCGCCGGGCCGGGCTCACTGCTGTCCTTCTCTAACCCGAGAGGACGTTGTCATAGTAGCAACGACCCCCCGGGACGGCACCCCCTTGCCTTTCCCCGGCGTGTCCGGTGAAAGCCTCAACGGCCCCGTCCCAGAAGACGAATGCCCCAATAGGGCTACCCTCATCCGCTTTCTGTCCACCGTCTCACCGCGGCGCGACATGCGCGCCCTGGCCTGGGACGAGAAGACGGGCAGCTGGTCCACGTACTACGAGGAAGAGATCACCCTCGACCAGGCCGCAGCAGTGGCCGGCCGGCCCGTGGTCGTCTACCTGACCCCCAAGAAGGGGCGTCACACCGATCCCCCCTTCACCCGGATCGGCTGCGACTTCGACGCCAAGCACCGAAGCGTCGCCCTCGCAGCCAACGACGCCCATCTACTGGGGGCCTACCTCGACGCAGCCGGCATCCCCTACGTACGAGCGATCTCAGGCCCCAGTGGAGGCCGGCACGTCTGGTTCGCAGTCCCGGCCGGAGTCCCTGGCGAACTCGTCCGTCGCTTCGCGCACGCGGCCAACCTGATCTTCCCCACCTTCGACCCCCTCCCGCTGAGCAACCTGTCCGGCTACGGCGCGCTCCGCCCGCCCGGCTCTCCGCACCGGGACGGCGGACACTCCGTCCTCGACGGCGTCACCGTCGACGAGGCCATCGACCGCCTCAAGGCCGGCGCCACCCCCGCGCAGTTCGAGATGCTCACGCAGTGGCTCGAGGAGGAACTCCCTTTCCTCCCCCAGGCCGAGAACGAGCACACGCCGAGCGGGGATAGAAGGCCCTATGCGGAAAACGATCATGAAAGTCGGAAGCCAGCACCCAGCGGCGGGGGGCTCCCCCCAAGCGTGGTGGACGTGCATGGCGCGGACCGCGTCCGTCCTCTTGAGACCGACGAGAACGGCCACCTGAGGCTCCCCGGCCAGCGGCGTGCCCTGGACGAACGAGCCCGTGCGGCCCTGCACACTCCCCTGGAGCCGCATCAGCAGCACTCCGACCGAATGTTCTCCTGCGTACGAGGCCTCGTACGCGCGCACTTCTCCCATGACGAGGGCTGGAAGACCGCATGGTCGGGCATGTACCCGGGCCTCGCCTACATCACCACTGAGCGGGTATCCGGCAGCGCGAAGCGCCGTCAGCGGTCCGAGGCCGACGCCCGGAAGATCTTCACCCGTCAGTGGATGCTCGCCGCCGAAGTCGAAGCCCGTCGCCCTGAAGGGCACGCGGAGACCGCGGACCCCGCTCCGGAGGTCACCATGGCCGTCGGCGTCTTCCTGGAGTTCCTCTCCGACCTGGGGCCCGCCTACTGGAGCCAGAAGGGCCGCCAGTCCCATCTCGCCGTCGCCTTCTTCGCTGGCCTCCAGATGCTCGCGGCAGCCCGCCTGGACGTCTCCCTGGGCTCCCGCCGCTGCTCCGACGCCACAGGCTTCAGCCACGAGACGTGCAACGTCGCCCTGACCCGCGCGGTGGACGCCGGCCACCTAGAAGAACTGGATCGGGACCCGAAGTACGGGAACCGACGAGTCACCCTCCCGCAGAGGCTGCTCGGAGAGCTCCTCCACCGGCCTGCTGTCATTTCAGAAGCACCAGACACAGGTCTGACACAAGCCCGGAACGGGCGCCGGGGGGTGCTGGGGGGTCCTCAAGATGGAGTCCAGGGATCCAGGGCGGCGCTGCGTGATCACGCTGAGTGGGTCCTTGGGTTGCTGGCCAGCGACCTGTTCGCCCATGGCGGGAGGCTTGGCCACCACGGTGCCCACACCTGGATGATCATGGAGACCGCACAGGGCCTTCTATCCCTCGACCGTCTTATCCAGGAGACTGGATTCGGGAAGCGTACCGTCATTCGCCACATGCGCGAATTCAGCCGCGCCGGGCTCGTTACCGGAGACCCGAGCGCGGGGTGGACGAGGACGGGGAAGACGCTCGACGAGGCCGCACAGCGTTGCTCCACAGCCGGGACCAGGGAAGCCCGGGCAGCCCGCCACACGATCGACCGCATCGTCTGGCGCTGGTTCCAGGACGACGTGGAGTGGCTGCGACTGCCCATGGAAGAGAAGAAGAAGGCCCGCCGGGGGCCGGCCGAGCAGACCTGCATCAAGGTCAACGGAGACTCCAGCGGCGGCCGCCGCTTCCCACGACGAACCTGCGGGTCTCCAGACCACTCCGAGGCCGCGCGCCTCCTCGTTGAGGAGCTGATCGGGGCGTAGCCAGGAACGTCTCCCACATGGCAGCCAGGCCCGGTACCTTCAAGGGCATGGCCGACACACAGCAGACCCCGGTCCAGATCGTCGGGGAGACCGCAGCTCTCGTCCGTGAGCGGGCTGACCAGAGGCACATGTCCGTCGACGACTACGTGGGCGAGCTCGTGCGTGAGGACAGCACCGTCGACGCCCGCGAGCGGTTCATGACGGGTGCCCGAGAGGTCCTCATGGACTTCGGCGATGTCATCGATGAGGCGGTCGGAGAAGCCGCGGCGTGAAGCAGCTGAGCATCGACCTGTCCTGGATTCTCGACGTGGCCAGGGAGGCTGGCCACGAGGACCCTGCGATCCTCGACTACGGCGTCGCTATCGCCGCTGTCGAGCGGCACCGAGCGGTCTGGGCTGAGACCACGGTCTACGACGGCCCGTTCGTCCGCGCGGCCGCCCTCGCGCACACCCTCGGCCGACTCCGCTGGCTCGAACGCTCCAACGTCCGCGTCGCCATCGCCGTCGCCTACGGCTACCTCCTCGGCTGCGACCTCCCGGTCAAGCTTGACCAGCCCAAGGTCAGCGCCCTGGCCATCGAACTCCGGAACGAAGAGTGCACAGCGGAGAGAATCGCCGCACTCCTGCGAACCTGGACAACATGATCGAAAAGTAGTGCTCCAGGCGGCCCGTTCCGGCGTACCGTAGGCGTAGCGGTCGGGTCCCAGGCGTACCCCCCCCTCGCCGCGGACCCGACCGCTACGCGCCTCAGCCCGTGCTGGAACCTGAAGCGCACTCAGGCAACGTGAAATTCAGGCCCGTTCGGCGCGGTCCTCAGGGAACAATCATGAGCATGGCCCGCTCGTTCTTCCGCTCCCCCGTCGCCGACCGCGAGTACGTACAGCGAGTCCGCCGGCACCCGCCCAGCTCCCTCCTGCCGCTGATCGCGCGAACGAGCGCGCAGTGGCCGACGAAGGAGCAGTGGACCACCGACCGTACCGGGCTGTATAGGCCCTGGGGCCTTGCGGACGCGGCCTGTGGGGCGACACGGTTCTGCCTTGGCACCTCCTCGCCTTCCGCCACGCCCCACTTACGAGCTGGCCCGCCGACCGAGCCGGTGGCGCGGGGTGAACAGCGCGCACGCGGCGGAAGCACTCCTCCACGTGGGCGTGGGACTGCTGCCAGGCACCGCTCCGGAGACCGTCGCCCAGAGGCTCGCCGACGCCGTGGTCCACCTGCCCGTGCCGGCGATCGCTGTGATCGGCACGCACCCGATGCCCGCGGACATCGCCGCCCAAGCCCGAGTCCTCGGCGAGCAGCAAGGTCTGGCTGCAGCCGCCGAGGAGCACGGCACGCTGTTCGCCCGGATCTGGTTCCAGCCGTCCGAGGTCCTGCCCGCGGAAGCCGAGACGGTGGCCATCGCCCTCGTACAGATCTGGGAAGAGCACGTCCAAGGCCTCGCCACCGGCCTGATCTCGCTTTCGTGCCTGCCCGCATTCAACCAGGAGACCTGGTTCCGCGGGGCAGTGGGCTGCACCAGCCTGGCCCGCACCTCCGTAGAGCCTGACGGGCTCATCCCCGCTCAGGACTGACAGGCAACCGAACGCTTGTCGGTGCCATCAGCGAGGATGGCGGGAAGAGGATCATCCACTTGGGGAGGAACCGCATGCCCGACATCTGGGTCATGGGCACGACGCAGCACGAGGGCCGGAGCGGGCAGCTCGTCCGTGCCGACGCCATCACCCACCTGAGCGCGACCGTGGACAAGGTCACCGCGTCCCGAATCGGCTCCGAAGACGCGGTGACGTTGGTCCACAAGGACGCCTTCGGACTCGGGGTGCCGGAGCCGCTGCCATCGCTGCCCGAGGACTTCCACCTTGCTCTCCTGGTCAAGCTCGGAGAAGCCCGCACCCAGGCTCGTGACGGCAAGGAGGACCTGGTCCTCGTCCCTGGCGTCGACGACAACAAGGAATGGGACTGGACGATCGTGCGGGCCTCGGAGCTCTGGACAGGCTGATCTCCCGCATCCACGGGCATCCGTTGCCGCACTGTCCGCACCACCTCGGCTTTCAGGCGCCGGGATGAGGTGGTGGTGCACCGTCCTCGCCGGCTTCGCGTGCGAGGGCAGCCAGGTGACGCAGATTGGCGGCAGAGGTCTCCCTGATGATCGACGCAGGGGAACACCCGAAAACGATGCCCTCGGCCCGCAGCTCGCCGAGCACGACGATCGCCTCGATCTTGTCGAGGGCCCGGGCGCAGGCGACATCGTCAAGAGCGTTCGCCGCCGCGATTCCTGCCAGGTGGTCGGTGAGTTCCTGCTGCTGAAGCTCGCTGAGGCTGATGGTGTTGCCCGCGCGGAGGGTGGAGAACCACTCCGGTTCCGGAGCGCTGCGCTCGGCGAGGTCGAGTCCGGCTTGGAGCAGCGCCGTACGGAGACGAGCGACCCGGGCCGGTACCTCAGGATCTGCCGTCGGCGCGGGGGGCGGGGCAGGGGGAAGGGGAGGCGCCGGTGTGGTGGAGCGACGGCGGCGGAGCTTGGCGAACACCCCTCGATGATGCCGAGCGGTTTCCACCGGATGCCAACCGTGACCCCGTTACGCGCTGTGACAAGTCCCACGTCAGTGGGTCGGAACGCGCGCCCTAGGCTCCTCTCCCAGCCGGACGTCACGCTCGTCGGGACGCGGCGAGGAGCTCGTTCGCACCTTGGCCGATGAGGTCCTCGGCCACACCGCGACCCACTGCCTCCGGGGCGTTCCCCGTCAGCTCGGACGACAGCACCACGGAGCCGTCGGGTGCGTAGACGCGGCCCGCCAGGCGCACCGCCCCGGACTCGTCGGCGAGCGCGTGCCCGGCGATCGGTGCGTGGCAGTGCCCGGCGAGGGCACGCAGCAGCGTCCGCTCTGCGACCGCCGCCCGGGTGGCTCGCGGGTCCACCAGCGGCGCGAGAACCGCGCGCGTGGCCGCATCGTCCTCGTGGACCTGCATCGCCAGCTGACCAGCACCGAGGGCCGGCATCATCCGGTACGCGCCGAGGATCTCCGTCCCTTCCTCCTCCCGTCCGATCCGGCGCAGCCCGGCGTTGGCGAGGATCACAGCGTCGACCTGGCCGCTGTGGGCGAGTTGGAGGCGGGTGTCGGCGTTCCCGCGTACGGGGACGATCACGAGGTGGGGGTGCGAGGCTGTCAGCTGGGCGATACGCCGCGGAGCGGACGTGCCCACGCGGGTGCCGGGCGGAAGATCGTCCAGCTTCAGGCCGCCGGGGTGGACCAGGACGTCGTTGAGGTCGTCGCGCGCGGGGTACAGGCAGATCAGCCCCTTCGGCGCCGGCACGTCGCCGGGCATGTCCTTGAGGCAGTGGAGCGCGAGGTCGGCCTCCCCCTGGAGGACGCGGTCCGTCACCGCGCTGATGAACGCGCCCTTCCCGCCCTTGCCCAGCTCCGACAGAGGTCCGGCCCACCGGTCGCCCTCGGTGGACACCTGAACGAACTCCGGTGCCACGCCGGGCGTAGTCCGGACGATCTCCGCCATCAACCACTTCACCTGCGCCGTGGCCATCACCGAAGCCCTACTCGCGATCCTGATGCGCTGCGTCATACCCCCGGACCCTAGGCCCGCCCGGGGCGTGCTCATGCCGACACCGAGTCCGCCTCCCGCCCGGCGGGCCCGTCATGCCAGCAGCATCCGGACCGCCCCGAGAGCGACGTCCATCTGGTAGCCGACCGTCTGCGTAAGCGGGATCGGTTCGGGGCGCAGCGCCGTTTGCGCTGTGGTGCTCCACGCGGCGAACCGGCGTTCCACCACCTGCTTCTCGCGCAACAGGCCCGGGTGATGCGGCTCGTCCCGCAGCAGCGTGACCACGTGCCGCAGCAGCATCCCGGCCCCGCGCAACGGCACCAGCAGGGTGAGGTCCTGATCCGCGCCGCCGGCCGGGTTCTCCTGGGTGATCCGCGCCATCAGCCTCATGATCGCCACCTGCTCCCCAACCGCGGGCAAGAACATCGTGCGGCGTGCCGGAAGCCGCTCGATCACCTCGGTCAGTGCCCGTGCCGCGCTATCCAGGTACGCCACGGTGTCCTCGGCCGACAGCGTGAGCGGCGCCGTGCGCCACATCGGCACCTCCGGCGATACCCCGAGCCCGCCATGTCGGGCCACGTAGTGCAGGCTCGAACCGCCTGCGGGCTGCCACTCGCCGTCCGGGGCGGGTGTGCGGTCGGTCACGGCCGGTGGCTCGGGCATCACGAAGACCCCTGGTCCCGGGCTGGGCAGGCCGACGCAGTCCGAGGGCAGCTCGTCCAGAGGCAGCCCGTGCCGGCTGGCCGCCGCGGCGAGCACCTCGACCAGGCTGGCGTCCGGGCGCGAGACCATCAGGAAGCAGCCGCCGGTGTCGGCGTTGTGCAGCCCTACCGAGAGGGCCGGTCGCACCTTGTCGACGAGCGACATGATCGCCAGGGTCTCCGGGAGCTGTCCGTCGAATCCCTCGACGGGGAAGGTGCACTCCGGCTGTGCGTGGACCGGGGGCCGGTACAGGCCCTCGTGGTACTCCTCCAACGTCACCGGCCACCGGGATGCCCAGGGTTCGTTCAGCCGGCCGCCGTCCGGGTCTGCGGAGAGCAGCAGATGCCAGGTGACCTGCTCGCGGGCGTCGGGCCGGGCGAGCAGGTACCGGGCCAGCGTCAGCACGGTCGCGCCGCCGACGGGTTCGTTCGGGTGCACGCCGGCCATCACCAGGACGGCCGTCGGTCCACCCCGCACGGTGAGCAGTTCCAGCGGCTCGCCGGACCGGGACGAGCCCACCGTGGAGAGCTCGCACTCCCCCGGCCGGTTCGTGGCCAGCTTCCTCATCGCCGCCCGCAGCTGTGGCAGGTCCGGGGGAACGGCCGGCACCAGGAGGTCGGACTCGACATAGCCACCGTTCAGCAACACAGCTTCCCCTCCTGGGATCCCGGACGATCGCAGTGTTGTCGACGTTGGTCCCCGGCGGCGGTCATTGGCTTCATCAGCCAGCGGTAACGGCTGAAAACCGGCCTTCCGCGGGACTGCCCGGGTGTCCGGGGACAGGTCGGCGGATCGGCGGCCCGGTCACCTTTCCGACCGGCAGTACCACCCGAACGGGTGACCTGTTCGGGGCTGACCCGGGCAAGCCGCAGGAGGAGACTGGAGGCATGAGTAAGGACCCGGCCCGTGAGTCCGTCGAGGGCGGCCTGGTCGCGCCGCTCGGCGAGGCCGAGGCTCGGGCACTGACCGACGAGATCCGCGCCGCGATCAAGGGCGTGAAGGCGGCCACCGGCCGCCTGGCCGCCGCCGTGCGCCGCGCGCACGAGGCACGGGTGTGGGTCACCCTCGGCTATCCGAGCTGGAAGGCGTACGCGAAGGCCGAGTTCGGGATCGGGCGCTCCCACGCCTACCGCCTGGTTGACCAAGCCATCACCTCCGAGCAGCTGGCGACAGCGCTCGTCGAGCTGGGCCTGATGTCCCCCGCGGGGGACGACGCCCTGGTCCTCGGAGACCTGTCCGGGCGTGCCTGGCGGGAGATCCAGGACCGTGCCCACGACGTCGCCGCTCTGGTCGCCGACCGGGCCGCCACCTTCGAGGGGACGCCCGACCTCGAGCAGCTACGTGCCCTCATCGTCCGGGCCGTCGACGATGTACGTGCGGAAGCCTCCCGGCCCGACACCCCGCAAGAGCCGGCACCAACCGGCGACGACCCGGACGCGTTCGCCCACTGGGAAGGCACCATCGCCCTGAGGCACGCCCCCGCTCACCTTACGGACGCCGAAGCCCTGGCCGCGTTGAACGTCGCCGGGTACGACACGGAGACCCGGCTGACGCGTGCCATGGCAGTACGTGCCTTCGCGCTGCACGGCAGCCGCGACCAGCTTCAGGCCTTCCGGGCGGCCTTGGACGTTCCCGAGCAGGGAGGACACGGCTACGGACGGCAGGATGTGGTTGCCGGGCGGGCGCTGGTCGAACAGCTTCAGATGGCCTGCTGGCGTCAGGGGACGCTGTATCTGGAGATCGCGCCCTCCCGGCTCTCGGACCGGGCAGCGGCCCGCGCCCTGGCGGCGGCGTTCGGCGAGGACCCGCAGAGCTCCACCACGGCGGAGCGCGTCGAGGTGCGCCGGTACGCGATCACGGGCGACTTCCAGGCGTACGAGGAATGGGAGAACCGGGCCCTGGCCAGGGCCTGACTCAGAGCTGATGACGGCTTCCCTAGGCGCACGACCGGCTCCCCCGCTTGCCCGGGGCGCTGCCACGACGGCCGGAGGACGGGCGGAAGCCGGCTCAGAACTCTCCGGGAACGCGCAGGGTCACCCGCCAGCGGCCCGGCGCCGACTCCTCGGCCGCGGTCGCGCTCGCACCGCGCAGGTCGTCCTCGTACGCGCGGTCGATGTAGGCGAGCAGGCGCACCTCGGCCTGTTCGGCGGTGCCGGCGTCGAGGGCGAAGTCTGCGACCGCGACCGGCCGCCCCTCGGCGGGCCGCTCGATCCCCCGGTCGGCGAGCTTCTCGGCGTCCCACCGGTTCTCGGGGACGGCGGGCAGGCTGGTGGGGTAGGTGGTGGGCACGGTTCTCCTCGGTGCGCGGGGTCAGGCCGCCAGCCCGAGGGCGGCGGTGGGGTTCTGGTCCCAGGTCAGCTTCTTCTTGCGGTAGGCGTCGAACGCGGCGGAGCGCGGCGAGTGCCGGGAGTGGACGGCGACCGCCTCGGGCGGATTCCCGGCGTCGAGCATGGCCTGGATGCAGCCGCGGCGCATGGAGTGTCCGGTGATCCGGCGGATCGCGGCGCGGGCCGCACGCCGGGTGGTACGCCAGGCCTTCATGATGGCGTTGGACTCCTCGGCGGTGGCCGCCTGCTCGGCCGCCTCCTTCGCCTCCCGCGCGGCCAGCGCCTCGGCCGCCCGCTCCTCCGGGGTCGGGGCCGGGGTGAGTTCGGCGGCGCGGGCGGCGGCCTTGACGATGTCGTTGACGGTGTCGGAGGTGATGCCGCCGCGCCGCCTTTCGTCCTTGGTGTGGCGGCCGGCGGCCTTGGCGCCGATGTTGCCGTGCCGGTCGATGCGGCGCAGCAGCGGGCCGGGGGTGAGCTGTCCGTCGTCGGCCAGCACGTCCAGCCACTCGCGCAGCGCGAACAGCGGGCACAGTTCCTGGTCGTCCGGGGCGAGGATGCGTACCTCCTGGCCGCGGGCCTGCTGGTCGGCCTTCGAGCGGCGGATCTTGACGATCAGCGCCGGGCGCTGGGTCTTCTTCTTCGTGGCCGGGTCGGTGACCTTGACCGTGGTGAAGGTGATGTCGTGGAGGTTGAGCCGGGCGGGTTCGGAGGCTCGGCCGGCCATCCACCAGTCCAGCAGCAGCACTGCCGCGTCCCGCTTGCCGCGCACGGTGGTGCGGTCCAACTGTCGCACCATCAGGCGGAGTTCGTTCAGGTCGACGCCGTCGGCCTGCAGCGGGCCGGGCTCGACCAGCGGGTCGTCGGCCTCCTCGCCGCGGCGCTGGGAGATGATGGCGAGGCAGCTCTTGATCTCCACCTTGTCCAGCGGGGTGCGGTGCATGGCGCGCAGCATCCGCAGGGTGCCGAAGTGCGCGTCCAGGGTGGAGGCGGGGTGGCCCCGGTCGGCGAGGTCGTCGAGGAAGCAGAGCACGGCGTTGGCTTCGGCGGTGTCCCAGCCGTAGGTGTCGCACCAGTCCTGATAGGCGCTCCAGCGCGAGTCACGGGCGCTGCGGGAGTTGCGCGGCACCGCGTTGTTCAGGCGGCGGGCGGCCGAGGCGGTGATGCGCCCGCCGCCGGGCAGGTGCACGTCGGCCTCGGCGCGGGGGCGGCGGCGGACGGCCGGGGCGCGCCCGGCGGCGGGGACGAGTTCGGTCGACGCCATGGACTACGGCTCCTCGTACGGGGTGGGCGGGGCCTGCCAGGTCAGGGTCTCCAGCGGCGAGCGCGTCGTCCGCACCCACTCGGGGATCCGGGCGGCGTGCGCCACGGCGGACGCCTCGTCGCTGAAGAGGACGGCGGGTGCGGCCGGGGCGGGCGGCAGCGCCGGGCGGCGGCGGGCGGCGGGGTCGGGCCGGGGTGTCACTGGCCGGCCTCCGGCCGCTCGATGTGGAACTCGGTGACCTCGCGGCCGCCGCGCACCGCGGCCTCCTCCCGGAAGGAGGCGCCCTCGGCCGTGAGCTGGGCCCGCATCCGGTCGGCGTCGCTGGGCGCCTTGCCGCTGCCCATCGTGCCGAAGACGACCGCATCGTCGGGGAGGTCGGCGGCGTTCTGCGGCAGGGCCCAGCGCAGCATGCCGCCGCGCGGGCCGGTGCCGGCCGGGGCGTGGCGGCGGTCGGCGCGGGCCAGCCGGCGCAGCAGCTCGGGGACGGTGAGGCCGCGCTGCCTGGCCTCGGGCTCCAGCAGGCCGCGCGCCCGCGCGAACGGATCCCCCGCCCGCTGCCCCTCGGGCCCGGGGGCGGTCACCGGGCACCGCCGCGGGCGAGGACGTGCAGGCGGGCGAAGTCGCTGTGGGTGAGCGGGCCGCCGTCGGGGCGGGCGTAGGTGACCTCGCGGCGCACCGCGGTGACCGTCACCGGGAACAGCGCCGCCTGGACGGTGTCCGCCGGCACCCGCTCCTGCGGGATCTCCCCCGTCATCCTGCTCCCCCTGCGCTCTCGGGCCGTCCTGGCGAAGTTGTTGCGTGAGCCGGATACCCGCTGACGCTTGTTGTCGTGTACCCGCCGGTTTCTGATTCCGGCTAAGGGGAGCGTATCCCGAATCAGGACCCCGAGGAGGGCCGACACGACACTGTTTGTGATTCAACAACTTCTGTCAGCGACCTCCTGCGGGCGGCCCCCTCAACGCCGCGAGCGGGCCCGGCGCCACAGCGACCCCGCGTGCCACGGCCATTCTGAGCGGCCAGAAGTGCGCCATAAGCCGATTGGTCCAGGAACCCTCATCACGTCTCAGATTCCCATACAGCGATTTCCGCACGTCATCATGGATCTAACATCACTCATCTTTCTTCAACTTTACTCAAAAGTGAGTTGAGTTAAGATGGTGAGGATGGATCGACGGGCCGGAAAAAGAACAGGCCAGGGGTACCGACTTCGCCCGGCGGCGGATGCGCGGAGCTCCGGGGGCCGCCTGATCAGGCGACAGGCCCCCCGGCCGGGGAGACGAGGGGGATACTCCGGGCATGGACTTCGAAGGACGCATGCACCGCAACTTCGCCGGCGCGCTGGCCGTCGGTGGGTTCACCGGGATCGCTGCCGGTGCCCTGGTCGGCTGCCTGCTCGGCACCGGGTTTCCCGGGGGCGGCGGCGTGTGGGTCTGCACGGGCGGCGGCCTGCTGGGCGTCCTCCTCGCGGCCGTCCTCGGCTGGCGCGCCGTCAAGGACGTGTAGAAGCGCCCGTCGCCCCAGGGCCTCGGCCGCCGCCGGGCCGGAGCGCGGCGAGCGGCAGCCCCCGCGGGCTCCGGGCCGCCCGCCGGCCGTACGAGAGCGGACAGCAGGGCGCCGGGCGGCACGGCCCGGCGCCGAGCCGCCCGCCGATAGGATCAGCTCGCCCCAAAGCGGGCGCCGGAACATGAAGGGGACATGGTGGCGGACCAGTTGAGCGTCGCGGAGGTCGTAGAGCACCTCACGACCAAGGAGGGCAACCAGTTCCTCGCCGACGCGCAGTACGCCGCGGCCGACGCCGACCGACGCCGGGAGATCCGGCGCGGCGTCGCCGCGAAGGTCACCGCCCTGCTCGTGGACGGCGCCGACGGCGACCTCGTCGACGGCGCGGTGAGCGCCGAGCACATCTGCAACGCGATGTGGCACCTGGCCGGCCTGGCCGTCCAGGAGGACGAGCTCGCGCGGACCGAGACGGAGGTCTCCGGTGCGGGAGCTCACTGACGGCGTCGCCGCCACCGTCCCTGCCCCCGGCGCCGGGGACCAGTGGCTGGAGCGGAAGTTCGCCGGCCATGCCGGAGCGGCGGCGGACTGCCGCTACCCCGACTGCACCGAGGCGCGCGAGACCCCCGCGAAGGGCCGGCCCGGGCCGCCCCCAGAGTTCTGTCCCACCCACAACAACAAGCGGGACAAGCAGTACGCGTACCGGCAGGAGAAGAAGGCGGAGGCAGAGGCCGCCGCCCGGCGCGCGGCTGAGGAGGCCGGTGAATCCGCCCCCGCGCCGGATCCGCTGCCGGTCGTCCTCGCCCGGCGGGCCCGCGAGCAGAGCGTGCTCGCCGAGCTGCTGCCTCGGGTGGCCGCCGCTCTGGAGACCGTCCTCGCCGGCGAGCAGGCCGCCGCCGACACCGACGCCGTCGCCGCCCACCTCGCCGCCGTCGACCACGCGGCCGTCGTCCGGGTCGAGGAGGCTGACACCGCCCGGGCCGCCGCCGAGCAGACGGCCGCCGCCGCGCACGCCGCCGCCGAGGCGTCCGCCCGCGCCGCCGCCGAGGCAGACCAGGAGCGCGCCGCCGCCGTACGGGAGGCGGCGACCGCCCTGCGCGAGGCCGCCGAAGCCGACCAGCAGGCTGGCATCGCGACCGAGGCCCTGCGTCAGCTCACCGAGGACCACCTCGCCCTGCGCGGTACGCACCAGGATCTCCAGGGCGAGCACCGGCGCCTCACCGAGCAGCACACCGAGCTGCGCGACGCCCACGCCAACCTCAGCCGGCAGCACAGCGAGCTGACCGAGCGGGCCGGCCGCCTGGACGGCGAACTCGCGGTGCTCCGGCCCCGGCTGGAGGAGCAGGCCGGGCGGATCACGGATCTGGAAGGCGAGCTGCGCACCGCCACCACCGCCCTCGGCGTCGCCCGCGAGCGCGCCGGAGGCCTCCAGACCCAGCTCGACGAGCTCCGTCAGGCACGGCAGGATGACGCAGCCCGGCACACCGAGGAGCTGGCGGGTGTCCGCGCCGAACGGGACGAGGCGGAGGGCAAGCTGGCCACCGCCACCACGAACCTCGGCGTGGCCCGCGAGCGCGCCGAGGGCCTTCAACGGCAGCTCGACGCCCTCGACCGGGACCGGAAGGCGGAACAGGCCCGGCACACCCAGGAACTGGCCGAGCTGCGCGCCGAGCACGAGCGGACCCTGGCCGAGCTGCGGGAGGACGTCACCCGCCTCACCGCCGAGAACGCCGCCCTCATCGCCCTGCCGGCTTCTCCGCCGGCCGTCGGTGAGGCGGAGGAGACCGGTCAGCCCGCCCAGCAGGACGTGTCCGCGGGCCAGATGGACATGTTCACGCTCGATACGGCTGGTCAGCCCGTGCCCGGCCCCGCCGAACCGCCCCAGACTCCGGCCGAGCTGAGCCCGCAGGAGCAGTCCCCCGGATCCGACGACGCCGCTGGATCCGGAGCGCCGGACGAGGCCGACGAACTGCCCGTGGCCATCGAGGACCTCGGCTTCCAAGCAGGCTCCGGCTGGTGCATGGCCCGCTACCCCTCGTCCGGGGACACGTGGACGGTCCTCCGCGACGGCCAGCAGGTGGGGACGGTGACGCCCGAGCGCGCGAGCACCGGGCGCCGCTCCCTCCTTGGATGGTCGGCCAAGGATCAGCTCACGGCCGTGCGCCCCACCAAGGGCAGGCACTTCAACAACCGCGACATCGCCGCCAAGGCCGTCATCAAGGCGTCCTTGCGCCGACAGCCCGAGCCGGCCACCGCGACGCCCGCCTGGTGGGCCGCGCTGACGGAACAGACCGCCACGGCACTGGCTCGCGCCGCGGCGTCCTTGGCGACCGCGTCCGCCGGCCGCGGCGGGCACCTGTCCCTCTTCGCGCCGACGCTCCGCCACGCGGCGCTCCGCGTGGCCGTGCGCGCCCCGCACGAGGGCGACCTCGCCCAGCTCCAGAGCATCTCGGAGTCCGTCCTTGACCGGAGCAAGGACGGTGCTCGGCTCGTCGCCGCGCTGCGGGCGGCCGCCGTGGCGAGCGAGACCACCGCCCTCGGCACGTTCGACGGCCGGGCCTGGACCCTTGAACCCGACCTGGACCACGGCGACGTGCTGGTCGTCTGCGCGGACGGCCAGCCGGTCGGCACCCTCGAACCGACCTCCCCCAACCCGGGCGGGCGCTGGGCGGCCAAACACCGCCGTCGGACCCTCAAGCCGGCCACCGGCCGCGCCTTCCCCGACCGCGACGCGGCCCTTCAAGCCGTCATCGCCGCTGAGCGGGACCACCGCCCCCTGCCTGCCCTCGATGACCCGGCGTGGCACCGCATCCAGCCCGGATTCCGCGGCACCCTCTACAGTGCCGCGCGCGCCGCGATGGACCTGAAGAACTCCCACTCCCAGCTGGAGCCGATGGAGTACCGCCGGGCGGTCACCAACGCCCTCGTGGAAGCGAGGCGGAGCGTCAACGCGCCCGTGGAGCCCGAACACCTCGCCGTCCTGCTCGACGCGCCCCGCGAAGACCTCGGCCCGAAGCAGAGCGCCCGCGCGGATCGGCTGTATGAGGTACTCCAGCGGATCCGGGACGACCTCCTCACGCAGTCGGCCCGGGGGGAGACCGACCAGGCATAAGTTCTCGGGGCGGTGCCCTGCGGGAGGGCGTTGTCAGGTGCGCCTCCCGCAGGAGCCCCGATCAGCTGGCCTCGGCCAGCCAGGGAGCAGCCTCGGCGAGGCGGTTCAGGTTGGTGGGGGCGAGCGCCGGGTCGGCGTCGTAGCCGTCGAGGGCGGTGGCGAGGATGCCGATGATCGTTTTGTCTTCGCCGTAGTCGCGGGCGGCGATGTGGGTGCCGCAGGCGGGCAGAAGCCGCGCGCGGTCTTGCCGGGGTGCGTGTCGAACCAGGTCGGCTCGGCGCCGGTCCACACCAGCCCTGCCAGCGGGAAGCCTAGCCACCACTGGAACGGCGCTCCGGAGCGCTTGGAGCAGTGGTCACATGCGCAAGTGTGGGTCGTCCACCGGACCGGTGACGGTGAAGCGGATCTTCCCGCACAAAGGGAGGCAGCCGCCGGAGCGGACCTCGGGGCCGGAGGAGGCGGCAGCAGTCTCGGACACTGGATCATTTCCCTTGGACAGCAACCTTGTTGGGTCACCCAGTGTGCCATCGTGCTGAACGTCTGCACGCGCCCCGCCAGTGCCCGCGGCAGGTCCACGTGGGGGAAGCTCACTCCGTCGGATGAACTCTGGCCAGGGGCAGGACCGTCGATCTGTGCCTCTTTCACGCCACGCCGCCCGCGACCTGGCCGCCCGCGCGTTCCTCGTCGTAGGTCGCGGAATAGGTGTGCGGAGTGGGGGCTCCACCCCCTTACCAGCTGCTGAGGAGCTGGCTCATGACGAACCTCCGCGGCCCGCCGAACACCACACTGCTTCCCGAGGGGCAGAGCGAGCAGGCGGTTGCTGATCCGGGCGTCGACCTCTCCTTCGGCCATGCAAAAACGTCCGTTTTTGCAGTCCTCACGCTACGCTACGGGGCGTACGGGAAGCTGTGGCAGAGGGGATGACCACCATGACGGCAGGGCAGTTCGAGCACGCGCTCAGCACCGCGCAGCGGCTGCGGGCCATCACGTCCGAGCTGGCGGACCGGTACTACGAACGAGAAGACGTCGTACGGACTCTCCTGACCGCGATGCTCGCCGGTCAGCACTCCCTGCTTCTCGGCCCGCCCGGTACCGCGAAGTCCGAGCTCGCCCGGGAGCTGACCGGCCGCATCGAGGGTGCGAATCTCTGGGAGATCCTTCTCTCCAAGTTCACCTCGCCCACGAGGATGTTCGGCCCGATCGATGTCGCGGCCCTCAGCCGCGGCGAGTACCGACAGGTCTACGACGGGCGGGCCACGACCGCGCACATCGCCTTCATCGACGAGATCTTCAAGTGCAGCACGGCCGCGCTGAACGAGACGCTGGGGCTGCTCAACGAACGGATCTACCACCCGGAGAACGGCGGCGCCCCCATCGCGTGCCCGTTGATCAGCGCGATCACCGCGTCCAACGAGCTGCCGTCCGGCGAGGACAGCGCGGCGATCTACGACCGGCTCCTGGTCCGCCTGGAGGTCGACTACCTGAACGACCCCTCGAACTTCGCGGCCCTCATCCGCTCCGCGGTCACCGCAGCCGCCCCGGTCGCCCGTACGACCATCACCCTGACGGAGCTCCAGCACGCGGTCTCCACCGCGGTGCCCGCGGTGGAGGTCCCGGACCTGATCGTGGACGCCATGTGCACCCTGCGCGCCTCCCTCCGGCGCCGCGAACTCGTCTCCTCCGACCGGCGCTGGCGGGTGTCCGTACGGCTGCTCCAGGCATCCGCCCTCCTCGACGGGCGGACCGAGGTCAGTGAGAACGACCTCTCCGTGCTCACCCACGTTCTGTGGGACTCCCCCGCGCAGCGGCCCACCGTCGAGCGCGAAGTGCTCCAGATGGTCAACCCCGACGCCAGGGAAGCACTCGACCTCGCCGACGCCATCGAGGAACTGGCGGCCGACCTCGACGCCAAGGCCGGCCAGTCCCGCGAAGCGCTGTCGGACTGGGCGATCAAGGAGGCGAACACCAAGCTCGCCCGCGCCGGCAAGAGGCTCGGCAAGCTCCGCGCGGACGCCGAGCAGGCCTGCCGCTCCACCGCGTCCATCGACCGCGCCATCGCCCGCCAGAAGGCCGTCCACGCCCGCGTCCTCACCGAAGCGCTCGGCGTCGACGCCTCCCTGGTTCAGGCGCAGGTCTGAGCCGGCGGGGGGAAGGGCTGTGGGTAAGAAGCTGACCAAGCTCAAGGACCTGGCCGCGCGGGCCGGACGCTGGCTGGGGCTCGCCAGTTCACCGCCAGAGCCGAAAGCCACCGCCGCCGTGGTCTCGGACCGGTTCGACGACATGACCTGGACGGAGACCTTCGAGGATGCCTCCGCCCTCCAGGACCTGGCGGAGGAACTCAACGAACGGTTCGACCACACGCCGGATCTGCTGCGCGACCTGTTCCTCTCCGCGTTCAAGGCGACCCCCCGCCTGCGCGACCGGGCGGACATGGACCCGTCCCGCCTGATCAACCACCAGGTCGTCACCGCGATGGTCGGCAGTCCGGAGTACGAGGACCTCCACCGCGCGACCGTCGGCGATCCGTACGCCGCGGCCATGGCCGTCCTCGCCCAGAGCGACGCCCTGCGCCGTCTGCTCGAGCAGACGCGCGACGCCCAGGAGAAGGGGCACCAGGCCCACGACGCCCAGGACGGCGTCGGAGACGCGGCTCGTGCTGTTGCCGAGGCGCTGGCGCGGGCCGGCGACGCGGAAGACGAGAACGGCGCCGTGCCCGATGACGTGGCCGCCGCCGTGGACGAGGCGATCGATGGGGCCGAATCTGCGGATGAGGCCGCTCGGCAGGCCGCGCAAGCGGCCGCGCAGGCCCTCGCTGCAGTGACCCCCGCCATCCGTACGGCGATCCGGCGCGCGACGGCCCAGGCCGCGGAGGCCGCCCGCGAGGAGGACGTCCTGATGCGGGCCTGGGGCCTGGACCCGGGACAACTGGAGCGGATGCCCTTCGAGGAGCGGGCCCTTCTCGCTGAACGACTGCGTAGAGGGCACCTGGGCCAGTTCGCGGACCTTATCGGGAGGTTCCGCCTCATGGCCCTCGGCGAGCGGGCGCGCAGGGTGGAGAACACCCCCGGAGAGCTCGTCGGGATCACCCTCGGCGACGACCTCTCCCGCGTTGTGCCCTCCGAACTCGCTCACCTCGGCATCCCGGCGATGCGGGCCGTCTTCGCGGCCAGATACGCCGAGAGCAGCCTCATGCTCTACGACAGCCGAGGGGAGCAAAACACGGGGCGGGGCGCGATCATCGCCTGCATCGACACCTCCTTCTCCATGGATATCCCGTGCGGCACGGATCGCGTCGGCATCACCGGTGAGGCATGGGCCAAGGCGTGCGCCCTGGCACTGCTCGACCAAGCCCGGCAGGCGAAGAGGGACTTCGTCGGCATCATCTTCAGCTCGGCGAGCGAACTGAGCATCCACCGCTTCCCCGGCTCGGCCCCGGCCGGCATCGCCGACATCATCGACTTCGCAGAGACGTTCTTCGGCGGCGGAACCGACTTCGAGGCGCCGCTCACCGCCGCGGTCGACCTGTTGGAGGCCGAGTTCAACGACGCCGGCCGACCGCGCGGAGACATCGTGCTGATCACGGACGGGGAATGCGGCGTCAGCGAGGAGTGGATGCACCGCTGGAACGAGACCAAACGGCGGTTGGACTTCCGCACTTTCGGCATCTCCATCGGCACCGGACCCGCGACCGCGCCCGGGACCGTGCTGGACACGCTGTGCGACAACCTCCGCAGCCTTGACGACCTCACCGATCCCCGGGCCGTGTCCGACCTCTTCCGGCTGCTCTGAGCAGGTTCGCCGCCCTTCTCGTCCCTCTTCCCCAACGCACGTTTTCGCACGGAGCCGAGCGATATGACCACTCCCCCGCCCTCTGCGGCCGACCCCGAACTCAAGACGGGCGACACGGCCTTCGACGCCTACGCCGAGGCGATGTCCGAGGAGGGCACCCCGCTCCTCGGACACCTCGTCCTCTACTCGATCTTCGACGGCAAGGTGACCCGCGACGACCTCGTCCGATGGTTCACCGAGCTGGACCTGGACGAGGCTCTCCTGCCTCCGCCTGTGCGCCACGTGGACGCGTTCGAGCGAGTCACCGGCCCCGACGGCGTCCGCGTGACGTACCCCTTGGACGACCCGAGCGCCACCGGCCCGGCCAGCAAGCGCGGCCGGCGCCGCGGACGCAACGAGCTCCTCAAGACCGCCACCCTAATGGTCCGCCCCGTACGCCGAGACGGAGGCCAGATCGTGCGGCACGTCGTCCGCGAAATCCGCGACGAGGAACGAACGAGCCTGGAGTACGACACCCGCATCGCGATCTGCACCTTCGACCGGGACAACTCCGAGAACAGCCCCGAAGGGGCCGGCGCCCTCACCATCGAGGAGGACCGTTCCGCCATCGCCAAGCTCCCCGAGGCCGAGCAGACCACCGTCCGGCAGATGCTCACCGACATCAACGAGGCGTTCCGCCACCGGTGCACCTACTTGACCAGTGACAAGCTGCGCTCGGTGGTCCGACGGTACGTCGAGCACCTGAGTGCCATCCGGGTCCGGCCCACCGGCGGGGTGTACTTCGTGCACCGCCAGCACGCGGATGTCCTCGGCTCGCTGCGGGAACTCGTCGGCCGGTTCGGGGAGGGAAGCCACCTCGTCCGCGTCCCCCTGCCGGACCAGGAGGAGATGCGCGAGATGATCATCATGGCGTTCACGACCAAGGCGAAGGACGAGCTCGACGAACTCGCCCGGGACATTGCCGCCGCCCAGCGCAGCGGGAAGGCCGACGAGGCCAGGAAGCTGTACGAGCGCTTCACCGCTCTCCAGGAGGCCACCAACGAGCACTCCGACCTGCTCTCCACCTCCCTGGACGACACACGAGCCGCCCTCCAACTCGTGAAGGTCCAGCTGGGAGGCCTCCTCGCCACAGCCACCGACGAGGGATAGTCGTCCCGGCGTTGCCGGGGCTGGTTTGTCCCGTACGGTCCTTCGCTGCGCTGCGGTCCGTACGGGGTTTCCCCCGCCCTCCCTGCTTTTCGATTCTGGGGGCCGGGCGGCTGCGCGCAAGGTCGTCCGGTCCGTGTCCTCGCCGGCCCGCTCCTTCGTCGCTCTACCGGCTGCGGTACTCCCTGCCTCCCCTGCACTCCGCCGCCCGGCCCCCGACATCTCACAGCGCAGGGAGGGCGGGGGAAAAAGGGTCCGCGGCCCCAGGCCGTACACACCACCCGCCGCACCCGACCAACCCGAACGAGCAACCGGAAGAGGAACCCGATGAACACGCAACTCCCCGCCCTCATGGCCGACCACGCCATCCCGTCCGAAGCCATGGCCGAGGCCGTGGACGCACTCGCCCACCTCGTCCACCGCGCGGCCCAGCGGAACGGCACCACGGAGGAAGCCGTCCTCGGCGACCTCTCCGACGCGATGCTCGGCGCGGCGTACATGGGCTACGCGCTCGCCATCAACCAGCAGCTCACCGGCGAGGCCAAGGAGGACGCCGCCCGCCGCGCGGCGTACCGGAAGCTGTACGAAGCAGGATCTCCCGGCTTGGCCTACCGAACCGTGCTGCGGCTCTGGGGGAGGCCCCGCCGTCGCCCGCTCACGGGAGCTGGTGCGGTTGACACCCCTCAGCCGGTACGGTAAACTAGTACACGTCGAGACGGGGAGGGTAAGCCCCGCGTTGACCACCGCAACCACCCGCGAGGAGTGCACCGTGAGCGCCCACATCGAGACACCTGTCGCCACCGCCCGTCCTGTCGAGCGACGTTTCCCCCGCTTCTGGGCCCGCCGCCAGCCGTCTCCCCCGCCGTACGCGGAGCTGGACTGCGCGTGCGGGGTGCGCATTGCGGCGGCCGGCCTGGTCGGCGTCCTCGCTACGCGTAAGAGCATCTTCCATCACACCTGTCGAGCCGAGGCCGCGCCCGCGAACGCCAAGCCGTAGCCGCCTCGGGCTGGCCTCCGGCGCCCGCCGAGCAGGAGGGCGCGGGGTGGTGCCGCCCGAGGGTGCGCGCGAGCGCGGCCTCGGCTGACGGCGCCGGCACACCCTGTGGCGTGCCATGAATCCGAATCCCAGAGGAAGGAGAGAGTGCAGCATGGCAGTTCTGAACTATCGCTTCGTTCCGGCGTTCCCTGATGAGGGGCGCCCCGGGCCGCGCCAGCGTGGCGCTCGGCGGCGCCGTACGCGCCGCTGGGCCCGTCGAGAGGTGAAACGGGCCGACGAGCGCCTGTGGCGCCGCGAACGTGCTGAATGGCTGGCCTCGTAGTCAGGGGCAGTTGACACTCACCCCCTTGAAGGGTAGATTAGTACATGTCGGTACGGGGAGGGTAAACCCCGGGCCGGACACCACGAACCACCGCGTTCCAAGGAGATTCGCATGACCACCCCTGACCGTCGGCACCTGATCGTCGTCCTCGATCGCTCGGGCAGTATGAACCGCGTCCGAGAGGACACCGAGGGCGGACTGAACGCACTTCTCGACGAGCAGCGCAAGACGCCCGGCGTCACCACCGTCACCCTCGTGCAGTTCGACGATGAGATCGAGACCGTCTACACCGGCCGTCCGCTGGACGAGATCCCTGAGTTCACCTTCCAGCCGCGCGGCATGACAGCCCTCCTGGACGCCGTCGGCACCACGGTGTGGCAGGAGGGACAGCGGATCGCCACGCTGCCGCCCGCCGAGCAGCCGTCCGAGGTCACCCTCGTGATCCTCACCGACGGCAAGGACAACCGCTCCAAGCGGTTCGACGCCGGCCTGGTCCGGTACCTGGTTGACGGAGCCAGGGAGCATCAGGGGTGGACGGTGGTGTTCCTCGGAGCCAACCAGGACGCGTTCGAGGTCGGCGGCAGCCTGGGCGTTCCCGAGGCGACGACCCTGGGGTTCGACACCTCGCAGACGCGGGCCACCCTCACGACGACTGGCCGGATGGTCTCGCGAGGCACGCGCACCGGTGAGTTCACTTTCACCGGCGAGGAGCGGAACGCCGCCGTGGACAGCGCGAAGTAGTCGAACCCCGGCCACCGAGCCCGGGGCGAACCGCGCCGCCCCGGGCGCCGTCCCGACGAAAGGCGAACCCGCCCATGTCCACCCCGACTCGTACCAACCCTGAGGCGAACGCCGAGTTTGCCCGTGCCGTCGCCGCCGAACTGGGGCCGCAGTGGTCACCCCAGCCCGCGGACTGGCCCGGCCACTACCAGCTCACCGACGGCCGCGGAGCGCGTCTCGTCCTCCTCCCCGGGCTGGTGCGCGGCCTTCTGCCGGCTGCGAACAGTCAAAGGATCCGCTACGGACCTTCGTCCCCTCAGATCGGTGTCACCCACCGCGATCCCGCGCATGTCGCCCGACATATCCGCCGCAGGCTCCTCCCTCAGTACGAGGCCGCACGCGCCCAGCACCAGGCGCTCGTAGGCGCCGAGCGCGCCGAGCGCCGCGCGCGTGCCCGAGTCGCGCAGGGCCTTGCCGAGACGCTCGAGACCCCTGCTGCGACCGTCGTGGTCGTGCCGGACTCCCCCCGCAGCGGGCAGACCACCGTCCGATGCGCATACGTCAACGGCGGCTCCGTCGAGGCGGTCGTCGAGGGAGGCGGGGCGGGCATCTCCCTGGATCTTCCGGGCTTGACGGCTGATCAGGCCAACGCCGTCGCCGGAATGGTCAGAAACCTGAATGAGTCTCGCAAACGGGAGTTGACGCCAGGGCGCCAGTAGGGTAAATTAGTACACGTCGGAACGGGGAGGGCAAGCCCCGGACCGGACACCACAGACCATGAACCAAGGAATCTCGTGACCTCACTCCGGGCCGAAGGCCCCATCGTCCAGCTGCACGTCGTCGTGACCGAGCGCACCGCCCCCGAGCCGGAGCCCGTTCACCTGCACCCGCTCGACCTCATCGCCGCCATCCTGCTGGCCCACTACGGCCCGTACACCGGACCGGACACGCCGGAGCCGCAGGAAGGTTCCCGGTGCCGTCACACGACCTGGGCCCCGCTCAGCGAGGCCGACGTACGCGGGTTCCTGATCGATCTCGGCTGATCCGCCACCGGGGCCGGGAAGGCCCGGCCCCGCCCCCTCCTCCCGGAAAGGAAGGCCATGGAGGCCAGCACCATCACGTTCGACGACGTACTCGTGTTCGTCCGCAGCCAGGCCACCGACGTTGACCTGGAGCGCTTCGAGGACACTGCCAGGAAGCGGCGCAGCTCCCTGATCAAGGAACGCGCGAAGAACCTCGCGCCGGGGCAGAAGGTCCGGCTCGACTCCTACAAGGACGCCCGCCTCAACGGACTGACGGGCGAGGTCGTCCACGTCGACCGCCAGCCGCGGAAGGCGGCCTACGCCGCCGTACGCCTCGACGAGGAGTCCACCCGGCGGCTCGCGAACTTCCGGCATGTCCCGGAAGGCGAGAAGGAGTACACCCTCACCCGCCTCGCAGCCTCCGGCTGCTACCCGGCCTGAAGCCCGCCCACTCGAAAGGAGCCCACCCTGATGGGACTCACCGCTGACGCCGTCAACGACTTCCTCGCGCAGCGCGCGAACGACAGCCATCTCGATGCGCTCTTCCCGGCCACCAAGAAGCGGCGGGAGGCACTGGAAACGCTGCGCGTGACGATGCTGAAGGTCGGCGACAAGATCACTGTCGCGCGCATCAGGCCCAAGTACTTCGCCGGACTGAGCGGCACCCTGATCAACATCTCGGCACCGTCCCGAGGGCGGCAGAAGGCGGTCATCCGGCTCGACGAGGAGTCCACCCGGCGCCTCCGCCAGCACGAGTGGGTGCCCGAGGAGGACAAGGAGCACGAGATCGACGGAATCCCGCTCAGCGCGTGCTTCCTCAAGGGGGAGGCCCCCACGAAGTAGTCCGAGAGGTCGCGGCGGCCCCGCCACGGCCGCCGCGCCCCGCCCACCCGGAAGGACACGATGACCACCCAAGTGCTGCCGCCCTTCAGGCCCACCGACTTCGAGGAGCCGTGCGAGGGGTGCGGAGCTCCCGCGGGGGCCTACTGCCGCCCGGGCTGCGACTGCGGGTACACCGCTGAGCACGCTCGCGCGGACGCAGTCCGCGCCCAGCGCCGCTCCCTACACCAGACGTGACCGGCTGTCGGGCTCCCGGCCTCCTTCGCCGGGAGCCCGACAGCCGGCCCTACCGCAACCGCCGAAAAGGAACCCCGTGTTCGTCGTCGCCCCCCGACTCCCCAAGAAGCTCAGGCCCTCCCACGCGGCATGGCGCGCAGCACAGCACGCAGCCGCCCTTGCCGGGGCCGCCCTGCTCCGCTCCGCTTACCCCGAGCTCGACGCCGAGGACCCGGAAGACCCGCTCTGCCTCACGGGCCGCGCCGCCGAGGGCGGGAAGATCACCGTGTGGCCAAGCTCGCCGGACGACCTGCCGGGATTCCAGCTCGACGCCGAGGCCCTGCCCGTTCCTGTCGCCCAGCTGATCAGCGACATCGTGCACGGCCGCGACTGGTTCCCCCTGGTCAAGGCGGGGACGAACGAGCCGACCGGCGACATCGCCGCCGCGGAGCCCGGCCGGTACGCCCAGGCCGAGGCCGGGCGACCGGCGGCACACGAGCTGACCATCGACGACGAGGGAACCGTCGCCCTCCACTTTCCCGGCCTCACCATGAACGCCGTCCTCGGCGCCCTCGCGGTGCTCCGAGATCCAGACGCCGTGCGGGTCCACCAGGCCGGCTGCACCCTCAGGAACTGCACCTGCCGGTGCCCCACCGTCGACGACTGCCGCCCGTGTGACAGCTGCGCCTGCCAGTGCCGATGCGCCGGCGTGGCCACCTGACGCCCTCCCCCGCGCCGTCGAGGCAGCCCGTGCCGTACCCGAGTCCCCCACCAGAACAGCCTCCGGAGACACCGATGTTCCCGACGTACCACACCCTCCTCGGCCGGGCCCGGGCGGCGCAGGACCCCAAGGTCCGGTGCACCTTCCTGGCCGCCGCGATCGCCTACGCCGCCGACCTCCAGGCCAGTGAGGGCGGAGACGGCCACCGCCGCGCCCGGATCGTCACCCTCGAAGTCGGCGCGGACCCCGACACCCTCGTCGTCCTGCACCTGACGACGGACGACGGAACCCGCCTCGACCTGGAGGGGCAGCACTTCGATCAGGTGGCGGAGCCCCTCGCCGACCTCGCTCGGCACCCGCACGAGGACTGGGCTGCGCTCTGCGCCCGCAGTGACGACGAGCTTGGCGTGTACGAACTCGACGTGCAGGCCACAGCTCGCGAGGCGCTGAGACTCCTGTGCCCGTGGAGTGACCTCCGGACGGGGTTGATCACCATCCGCCAATAAGGTAGATTAGTAAACGTCGGAACGGGGAGGGCGAGCCCTGGCCGTCCACCACAGGCCCCAACCGCACAAGGAGTGCCATGACGAACCACTGCGACGACTGCCGCCGCCCCGAAGTGCTCAAGCGCCACTCCCGCGTGGCCCTGAACGGCGCGATCATCAGCGCCTGGCTCTGCCTCCCGTGCGGAAGGCGATTCGACGAGATCACGGCGCGGCTCAACTCCGCCGCCCTGCTCAACGCCTGACACCGTTCCCGGCCTCCGGGGTGCCGCACCGACTCGGCACCCCGGAGGCGCCATCACCGAATCCGACGGGCAATCCAATGCCGAATCTCCTGGCCGAAGCGACGAAGCGCCTCGCCGGCGCGGCGTCGCGCACGCTCCTGGCGAGCGCCGACCTCGCCGCCCGCAGGACGGGCACCCCCAACCCCTTCGACGTCACCCGCATCGTCCTGGAGGAACTGTCGAAGCCCGACGCGTCCGGCGCCGACTTCTTCAACGAGGTCCAAGGGCGCGTCCACGCCGCCGGCTTCCGGTGGTCGCACGGCACGTGCGCCTGCGGGCGCCCCGCTGGCGAAGGCGAGCTCACCCCGTGCGACGCCTGCCAGAGCGACGACTGACCGACTACGCGTCCGACGCGGTACTGCGGTGCCGCCCCCGGCACGAGACGGTGCGCCCGCCGCGCCTCGGCCGGCCCGACCTCGGAGAGCCGTCGTCACGCCCCCCCAGTCGTAGATCCCTCCGGTCGGCGAGCGAGTTGCCATTCATCCGCAGGTAAGGTAAATTAGTACACGTCAAGCCGGGGAGGGCAAACCCTGGCGCGACGAGACCACCACAAGCCGCCTCAATCTAGGGGACCTCCATGACCTCGCAGCACGTGCCCGCCACCCAGCCCGACCGGACCCTCACGCCGGAGGTCTGGCGGCGCGAGCGCGGACACGCCTTCTACCCGCCGAACGAGGTCCTGCGGGCCGTCCCTGCGATCTACGCCACGGACGGCATCCCATGTGAACACAAGACGATCCACGCGCACTACTTCGCCGCGTGGGGCGACTGGTACGTGGCCGAGTTCGATCCGGCCAGCGGGGAGGCGTTCGGCTGGGCCCGTCTCGGTGCCGACGACACGCAGGGCGAGTGGGGCTACTTCGACCTCCCGGCCCTGGAGTCGCACCGCTCCACCTCGGGGCTGCCCAACTTCGTCGAGCGCGATCTGGACTTCGAGCGGCAGCTCGCTGCCGACTGCCTGCCGAAGGGGCGCCGCCGCCTCGGGTGCGACGTCGAGGACTGCATCACGTGCGCGCCGCAGTCGTAGAGCCCCGCCGAAGGCGGAGTCGTCGCGCTGACCGAGAGCCGGGCCCCGGTTCTCGGTCACGCGTCGCCGAGTAGGCGGTTCCGTCGGCATCGTCCGGCCCGTGGGGGCCGGCCCCGGCTCCTCGCGCCGGGCTGGGCCGTCAGCGGCCGTCGGCTCGGTCCGTCTCCCTCATGATCTCGTCGATCAAGGCTGGGCCGACCGGGACCGGCTCGCCCGCGGGAAGGTCCAGGACGATGGCGTCGTACGCCGGCCGGGGCCGGGCGACGAGCCGGGCGAGCGCGACTTCATCGGTCGGGATGATCTCGCCGGTCGCGCTCGATGTCTTGCCGGTGCCGCCGCGGGTGGCGTGCAGTTCCATGCTTCCCCCTCGAGTGTCGTCATCCGAGCGTATCGGCGGGACGGGGATTCGCGCCGTGCCACCGCCAGTGGGCTGAGAGCCGCCACTGGAGATGAGAGTTGACAGGCCCTCTGACCTGGGCGCTGTCACTTCGACGCCCGTCGAACGAGCAGGACTCCGGGTCAACGGTCTTGAGAGTGAATAGCGGACCTACAGCCTCAAAGCCGGGCAGATTCACTGGGCGCTCGCCCCGCCGGCCTGCGCACTGTCGAGTCCACTCTCACGTCGGGGTTCACGCTCTCATCTTCAACGGCGGCTCTCATGGGCGGGAGGCGGAAGTTGACGACCTTGCCCCGCTTGAGTAAATTAGTACACGTCGAGAAGGGGAGGGCGAGCCCCAGGATCGGCCACCACACGCCACCTTCCTCCAAGGAGTTGTGCTCATGCTGCACCAGCCTCACGCCAGCGGCCCCTGCGCAGCCTGCGTGGCGACGGGCCTGCCCGCCGTCGCGGCCCGCGACCTCAAGGTCGGCATGCTCATCCAGGACAAGTTCACCCCCGGGCCGTACACCGAGTACTCGGTCGGCGAGATCGGCACCGTCGAGGTCGACGAGAGCTGCTACTTCGCCGTCCGATGGTCCTTCCGCTGGCACCGGGTCTACCGGGGAACCGAGCTGATCTACGCCTATCCGGACAGCAGCGGCTGCACCTACAACGTCACGGGTGATCACGAATACCTCCCGCTCGAAGCCGGCACTGCCGAGCCGCCCACCGAGAAGTACGTGAACCCGACCTACCCCTGAGCCCAGGGCGCCCCCGCACGCCCGGGGACGCACCGACTTCGCCGGTCCGGGAGGGCGAACCCGGGCCGGCGCGCCACAACCACCAGCCCAAGGAGGCATCCCGATGGGAGCCCGAGCCATCATCGAATGGCACCAGCCCGAGAACGAGCTGCCTGCGCTCCTGCAGCGCAACCCCTGGCTGAGCCCCGGCACCTTCCTGCCGGCGCTCGCGGACTTCGTCCACACGGCCCGTGAAACCGACCACGCCCCCAGCGCCGAACTCTTTCGAGGGTGGGCCGCCGAGCGCGTGCCGTACGTGCTCGGCGAGGACGAGACCCCCGACCGGATGCTCTTTCTGAGGCCCGGGTCCGACGTGCAGTTCCACTACCTCATCCAGCTCACCGAGGATGACCAGCCCGCCGGGCAGGCACTCCGTGTGACGGTCCGCGAGAGGAACCTCTTCCATCCGGGCGCCGGCGGCCGCTGGGAAGTCACCCACCAGGCCGGGACCGACGAGGAGCTGTTCGACCTGGCCGCCAGCCTCCTGGAGCGGCAGGCCGCCCGCATCCGCCGACTCACAGCCGAAGGCCGCGGCGGGCCGATGCCCGCGGCCCACGAGGTCGCCGACCGTGCCGCGCAGATCCGGGCGCACATCAGCCGGCCAGCCGAAGCGGATGGTCGTGACCACGAGGCCGCCGGGAGCGTGACCGCGTGAGCAGCCGACGCACCCTGTGGGACCCGCCACCGACGCTGAGCCTGAGCAACCTCGAAGGACTCAGCGTGCTCGGGCACGCCCACGGACCGACCCACGCCCCGTGGACCGGCAGGGGAAGGAGCCGCACCCGCTACTCCATCCACGCCGTCGACGTCGACCAGGACAGGCTTCTCGTCTCGATCAGCAGCATCGTCCTCGCCGGAGGCGACACCGAGTATCCGCATCCCCAGCGCGGCATCACCGGCTGGGCGAAGCCCAAGGACTTCGAGCTGATCCTGTTGTCCCACCTGCGCGCCGAAGGCGCCCATACGGGGTACCAGTGCCATCACCATGTCACCACCTACCCCGACGCCCGGCCATGCTGGCACTGCAAGGTCCACCCGCCGGCGGACGGCTGCACGTACTTCTCCGTCACCCGCCACACGTTCGTCGAGGGCACGGTGCGGTGAGCGGGGTGGCCATCGACCAGAGCAGGGTCAGCGACCGCCAGGGCCGCTGCCTCGCCGCCGCGGCCCGCGGTCGCCTCTTCGCCGCCCGGGAGTACGGCGCCGTGCGCTACTTCACGCTCCGGCCAGATCCTGACGCCCCTGCCGTCTTCAGACCGGACGACATCCACGAGTGCGTCAGCCGAGGCTGGATGGCGTGGGCCGACGAGGGCGCGGCCGTGGTCATCACCGAACCTGGACGCGCCGCCCTCGATGAGTACCGGCTCGACGCCCAGCGCCGAAGCGAACTTCCGTACACCATCACCCGGAACGCCCTGCGGGGCGAGCTGCACGCGCCGCACGAGCCGATCCGGATCCTGCGCGACGCCCGTACCGGCCGGGAGATCGAGCCCGGCGACAGCTGCACGGACCCGTTCGGCGAGCCGATCACCTACCTGGGCCCGACCATGAGCCGAACCGGAGACAGCGGGGCATGGCGGCCCGGCCGGATCGCCCGAGTCCTGTACCCCGGAGGGATCCCGTGGGTCTTCCTCCCCGCCGAGATCGGGGCCACCTACGACGACATGCCGTCCGAGGACGGGGCCTGAGCCGGGGCGCGGCCGAGCGGGCGCCGGCACCGTGGCGTCGAACGCGGGGCTCCGCCCCGGACCCCGGCCTCACTCCCAGAGGGGGGGAGGAGCCCGCGCTCGGCTGCGGCACGTGGGGGAAAGGGGCGGGGCGCGGGGTGTCCCTCCGGCCGATCGACGTCCGAACCCTGCCACACCCGGCCGGGACCACTAGCCCAAGCCGCTACGCGGTCGCTACGCGAGGCCAGCGGCCCCGGCCGGGCGCGGCACCACCGCGCCGCCGACCGACCGGAGGGACACCCCGCTCACACAGGGCGCAGTCTGCGGACCGCAGAAACCTGCCGAGAAATCCGGGGAAATCGCTGGTCAGGAGTTGCGCCACCTCCCCCAGTGAGGTAAATTAATACACGTCGGAACGGGGAGGGCAAACCCCGGGCCGGCCACCACAGACCAGCCTCACAAGGAGCGCACCATGGCCATCGAGACCGCCGAGCAGTTCACCCGCCGCGCCGCCGTCGTCATCCCGACCGACGCCGCGTCGAACGCCCGGAACGCGGACCTCCCCGACCTTGCGCAGATCCTCAAGCGGCAGCAGGAAGCCAAGATCGACATGGTCGCCCCTGCCTCCGCCCTCACCTTCCAGGGCGGCAACCTCAACGTCCAGGGCCTCTCGCCCATCCTCACCGACACCGGCGTCACCATCGCCGACGGGACCTATCGCCCCACCACCGTCGCCGACGAGGGCATCGCCGCCAAGCTCGGCATCCCGCTCGCCTACCTGCGCCGGATGCGCGCCGAGAAGGTCGACCTGTACGACGCGAACGTCATGGGGTGGCTCGCCGAGGACCCCTCCCGCAAGTTCCTCCTGCGCGGCTTCACCGGTTCCCAGGGCGGCGAAGGCGTCCTCCGCGCCTTCCTCTCCGACAGCTACAAGATGATCGACAACTTCGACGTCCTGCTGGCCGCGCTCAGCGGCGTGAAGGCGTCCGGTCACGACGTCCGTATCACCGGGTGCGACCTCACCGAGCGCCGCATGATCGTCCGCGTCGAGTCCGAGCACATCAAGGTGCTCGCCCCCACCCTCCTGCGTGGCTACCGCTCCCCCTTCACCGGCCAGACCGGTGACGAGCTGCCCATCGTCAGCGCCGGATTCGTGATCGCCAACTCCGAGGTGGGCGCGGGCGCGTTCACCATCACCCCCCGCATCACCGTCAAGGTGTGCGAGAACGGCATGACCATCCAGAAGGACGCCCTGCGAGCGGTCCACCTCGGCGCCAAGCTGGACGAAGGTGTCATCCGCTGGTCCGGCGACACCGAGACGAAGAACCTCGAACTGATCACCGCCCAGGCCCGCGACGCCGTCGCCACCTTCCTCGACCGCGAGTACGTCGAGACCAAGCTCGCCCAGATCGAGAAGGAAGCGGGCCGCCCGATCACCGACCCCGTCAAGACGATCGAAGTCGTCTCCAAGAAGCTCAAGTTCACGGACGGGCTGCGCGAGTCGATCCTGACCCACTTCATCCAGGGCGGACAGACCACGGCGGGCGGCCTCATGCAGGCCATCACCGCCACCGCCCAGACGCTCGACGACGCGGACGCGGCCTTCGAGCTGGAGGGCCAGGCCCTCACCGCCATGAGCCTCGCGGCCAGCGCGTAACCCCAAGACCGCCGCTCCGGGACACGGCCCCCATCCGGTCCCGGAGCGGCACCCGCCCGGCCCGTCCGCACCACCCCACCCCGGACGGGCCGGGCCCCCGGGCCGGGGCCGCGATCACGGCGGCATCGAGCCGCCGCGCCCGCGCGCGCCCACCCGCCGCCGGCCCCCGCCGCCGTACGCGGCCCACCGCAGCACGTCGAGGAGAAAGGCCCGCAGCCCATGCAGGCGACCGCCACCCGTCCCCAGCCCGCCCGCCACCTGCCCCTTCGCGTTCCCAGCGACCGCTCCACCACCTCCACGTGGTGGTTCGTCGTGACCGAGTCGGGCACCGAGATGCTCACGCTCTGCCCAGACACCTCCTACGCCCCCGTCAACGTCTACGAGAACGGCTATCTCGTCCCCATCAAGGCCCGAGAGCGCTGCACCCCCGCCGAACGCCCAGACGTCCGCCTCGAAGTCCGCCCCGACCACAGCGCCGCCAGTGCCTCCTGCCGCGTCCCCGTCCACCACCCCGTGTGGCAGATGCGGCTCCACCAGGAGATGTGACCCACCGGCTTCACAGCCCGGCCCCGGCCTCGGTCCCGACCGCCGGAGGCCGGGCGCCCGCCGGCGCGGCAGCCGCGAGCAGGCCAGGTTGATCAGTGCGGAGGCGATCGGCCCCGCGCTCTTCACCTCCGCCGAGTCGGAGCG